>JALWJW010000190.1 GCA_026996935.1 Hyphomicrobiales bacterium | reverse complement strand
GTGCTTTTTCAACCGGCTTTTTGCCCATTTTTGAAACGGCAAATGTACCTGCTGCTATCAACAGAACCAAACCGGCAAGAACAAGGCGTTTACGATTAAAGCCACCAGCAAAACCACTGGCTGTTTTTGCCACGTTCGGATCTGTATTTCCATCTTGCGGAAGCTGGCTGTCGTTATGGGCTGTTACTTCTTTTTTTTTTGATAGAAACGGTAATGAAAATAGTGATTTTGATTTTTTACCTTCTTCACCGGCACCTGCAACAGCGCGTTTTCCTGCTGATAATTTTTCTGAGAAGAAACCGGCACCTTTTGACAAGGCACTTGCCGCACCTGATGATTGTGTTGCTGCTGATTGCGATGCCAATCGGGCTTGCGCGATATAGTCAAGTGGCGCGTCATTTTCAGCAGCGGCAGGTTCTGTCGCCGCTTGCTGATTTTCTTCAGCCGGTGTGTTGACATTCAATGCAAACGGATCCTGGGCTTGCAACTGAGGGGATGCGGCTTGAGTATCCACAACACCTGGCACCTGACCGGGGTTAAAAGCTGGCGAGACATCTGCTTCTTGTGGTGAAACCTGACCTTGTTGGGTTGCATCTGCCTGTTGTTGCGCTCCTGGTAAAGGTGGGGCCTGAACAGCGACATCTTCTAAAAGATGGGACTGAACAGCAGCCTGCCATTCATTATTGCCTGAATCTTGGACTTGAGGTTGGCCTAACTCTGGCGGGCCAGATTCTGGTTGGCCAACAGCCTGGCCCATAACAGCCTGATCCATAACGGGTTGAGCCATTGCAGGTTGCGATGTTGCGGCAACAGCTTGCGCTACCGCATCCTTAGCATCGCGCGCTTCAAGGTCTGTGAGTTTGGTAATAATTTGCTCTAAGGTTTCATGAACCGCTTCAAGTGTTTCCTGATTGTGGCTTTCAGCGGCTTGCGAACTTTGTTTAACAGCCTCCAACCCTTGTTGCAAAGCTTGCAATTCGGGAGAGCTTCCATCAATCGGGGCGGGACTCAAGCCTTGCTCAAGCACTTGTTTTGCCATACGCGATGCAGCATTGTCAGCTACTTCTTGTGTCCAGGCACGATTTTCTTCAAAGCTGTTGTAGAGTTTTGAAATTGACTGTTCAATCGTTGCCAGATTGCCCAATTTTTCTTCGGTTGAATTTAAGCGATCACCAATTACTGCAATTTGAGTTTCAAGGGCTGCAAATGAGGCCGCATCATCCTGGCTCTCGATAGCTTGTTTTAATTGTTGGTCAAGATGGGCAATTTTGTTTTCAAGCTCATCAAACTGGGGGGCCATGTGGTCAGTTTGCGATGTTTCATCTAAACGATGTGTCAATTCTGACAATCGCTGTTCCATTGCACTTAAAGGAGCTAAATCTGGACCATTTGCAGCACTTGTTGCCAATTGCTCAACAGCCAGTTTTAAACCTTCAACATCACGTTCAGACGCTGCTTCCATTTTTATATCATCAAAACGCTGATTAAGAGATTCGATTTCTTGCCGAACAAGGTTCAGATTTTCTTCTGCCGGATTTGCCTGCAACATCACATCGCGCGCTTCACCGATTAATGAAGCAACGCGTTGCTCAACTTCATAAACTTCTTTTTTAGCTACATCTGAGGCCGTCATTTCAGCCCGTTTGGTCATTGCATCGGTTGAATGGCGCACGGCATCAATCTGTTCGCTAATGCTGCCCAGTTTTTCATCGATATAGGATCGGGTTTCATTCTGGTCTGCCTTAACCGTCTGATCCAACTGCATCGTTAAATCGGCAATGCGTGATTCAAGTGTTGCAATGGCAGGTGCTGTTTGGTTGGCCATATCGTTTTGCGAGTTTTCAGCCCGTTTGCCAATTTCTGCTAAACGCTCTTGCATACTCGCCAGTGAATCACGATTGCGTTTTTCACTGGTTTCGATGTGCTCAACAATGTTGCGAACAGCAGTTTCCAACGCTTCATAGCCGGCATCTTTTTCATCTTCTGTTTCTTGGTTCAGATTCTTTGTAACAGAATCAATTTTTTCATCAATTGCTTCAAGACGGGTTGTAACGGCATTAAATGATGCTTGCGTTTGATTCTCGTTGTTTTCGATTCGCTCAATCAATGCTTCCATTGCAGAGACTGCGTTATCTTCATTTTCATAACCAACAAAACTATTAACCGCTGTTTCCTGATACTGCTTTGCCAATAATGAAAGCTGTTCGGTCAGATCATCCAAACGGTTATTAAGCTTGCTGACTTTGTTTTTTCCATTTTTGGAAGATTTCTTCTTTTTAGATGAAACTTTAGACTTTTTCCGCTTGTTTTTGCGATTTTCAAGCTCTTGCTTGCGTTCAGCCTTTAAAGCTGCCTGACGGGCTTCTTCCTGAATTTTATGGTTGAGCCACTGGCCCAATGTTAAGCCTGAACGACGAGCAGCAATCTTTGCAGCTTCTCTCGTTTCGCTTTCAATCCCTTTAATACTCCATGGGATACCAGGCTTCATAGCAGTACTCTTTCTCTAACTAGGGTGCCGAACCAGCACGAACACAATTATTCAATTGATGTAAAAGTTAACTTTTTTGGTAAATATTAGGTTAAGGACTGTATAAGTTCTCAAAATAACTCTATTTATTTCGTTAATAGGAGGGCATTTGATGGGGGCAACCAACCACAAGGCTGCAAACTTTTTCAAATATTGCGGTCAAAAACATGAATTTTCGCGCAGCAAGCCAGGCAAGATACTGATCAATCGTTTTCATCAAGCAACATTAAAACACTCCGCCAAAGCTGAGATTGGATAAAATCTATGACAATAAACAATTCATCACGCGTAGAAATACTGCGCGCTGCTCTTGCTCGGGATACCTGTCATGCCATGCCTTGTTGCTGGGATGGTCTTTCTGCCAAAATGATTGGTGATGCGGGGTTTCCTTTTACCTTTATGTCTGGCTTTGCGGTTTCAGCGTCTCGGATTGGGGCGCCGGATACGGGCCTTATTTCATTTGGCGAAATGCTCGATCAGGGCCGCAATATTTGTGCGGCAACCAATGTGCCGGTTTTGGGTGATGGTGATACCGGCTATGGCAATGCGATGAATGTGCGCCGCACGGTGCAATCTTATGCCCAGGCAGGCTTTGCAGCCATTATGATTGAAGATCAGGTGGCCCCTAAACGATGCGGCCACACAAAAGGGAAACGTGTTGTCTCACGCGATGAAGCGGTGAACCGCATAAAAGCTGGCGTTGATGCGCGCAATGAGGGAGCTGATATTTTAATTCTGGCTCGTACTGATGCCCGTTACGAGCACGGGCTTGAGGAAGCAATCTGGCGGGCTAAAGCATTTCGCGATGCCGGTGCTGATATTTTGTTTGTGGAAGCCCCGCAAAGCACCAGCGAAATGGCTCAGATTACCTCACAAACCGGCGGTATCCATATGGCCAATTTAATCGAAAACAGTGTTACACCACTTTTATCAACCCAAGACCTTCACACACTGGGCTATAAAATAGCTGCTTACCCGCTGACGATGTTATCAGCAGCCATGAAAGCCATGCAGCATAATCTTGAGGCATTAAAAACAGGGGTCTATCCACAAAATTCCGGTATGAGTTTTGATGACCTTAAGCGCCATGTGGGGTTTGATGATTATTATGCTTTAGAAAGTCGCTACAGTGACAGACGAGAAGATTAAAACCTTGGATAACTCGTAAAATTAAAATGGCATAAAGCTGTTCATCATATTTAGCGGGCGAGTCACCGAACGATTCATGCTGGTGAAATCCTTACGCATCTGATTCATATCACCACCCATTGTATTGACCGTTTTATTCATCACATAGACTGATCTATTCATTTTTTTCAGTTCAATGTCCATGGACTTCATATATTTAACCGCTTCCATATATTTTGACATTTGAGCGGTACTCTTTGACATTGCCGTGGTGTTTTTTGACATGATATTGGTATCATCAGACATGGTTTTAACCCGCCGCGCCATCAGTCCGATATTGGAATTCAGTGCGCCTAGAGTTTGCGAAAGCTGGGTCATATTTTTGGTGATTTCAGGGTCGTCAAACCGTGTCACCATTTGGCGCATGTCATTGGTAATACTATAAATAAGATAAAATCCATATGCCATAAAA
>JALWJW010000189.1 GCA_026996935.1 Hyphomicrobiales bacterium | reverse complement strand
GGCATAATCACGTTTTATGCCGGCAGACTTAATTCCTGTGCGATAGCCATTGGCAACGCGGACCAAAGAATCAAGCGTAATCATAAAAATTCGACTGCGTACTGCATTGTCATCATATTCAATTGCAACTTGGCGATAATATTTGAAAGCTTTGGCACGGTCGACAGGAACGCCTAAACCAAGGCGATGAATATGACCCAAATACCAGGCTGCAACAAAGTTTCCTTTAGCTAAAGCACGGCGCAAGTGTTTGCGGGCTTTGTCAAACTGGCGATGACGGTAGGCTATTTTAGCCTTTTCCATGTCGTTTTTCCAAATCGAAATATCACCAAGATTAGGAATTTTAAACTTTGATTTAGGGGGGCTTAATGTCGAAAAACCAAGTCCTTCGGCTTTAGCGGATACTGGATTGGCAAAAGAAAGGCCCAAAGACGCGATTGCCGCAAATCCGAGCATACGCAAAGCAATCAATGGCAACAATACCACTGGTCTTCTGGTTCTGTATGTTGAATTACCTAACACTTTACATTCACTCTCTTTGCGCTCTTTCAATTCCAAAACCGCCTTTATGGCTTCAGACAGGCATTTAAATGACAAATTAAGCCTACAAAGGATCAATTCATTATATATGTTGCCGTCCATAAAAGATGGTTTTGGTTCAAACTCAGCACAGCCCGTAAAAATTTGCCAAAATCACTATTAACTGACACCGCCAACTGACGTGATCAATCAATAGCCAATAATTATTTATTGTTTGAGGCAAGAAAAAGAATGAACTATGAAAACAGTGTGAAGTGGTGCAGAAAAACCGCAGGTGTTACTCTTTTGCAACAATTTCGGGTTGCATTATCTGTGTACTTTGTTGGAATCGTCTTTATACCTGTATAGTCAAGTTAGACTACGAAACCATAAAGAGTTCAATATGACAGATACAGCTTTTTCGTCTCAACCAGAATCTGTAAATCAGACATCTGGTGGTTCAACCATTACCATAACCTATTTGGAAAAACCCGGTTTAGGTTGGTTATCAATCAAAAACTGGCTGCTTTCGATCATTACTTTAGGTGTTTATCGGTTTTGGGCAAAAACCAATGTGCGAAAACATATATGGTCATGTATTCACATTAATGGTGAGCCTTTAGAATATACAGGGAAAGGCATGGAGCTGTTTTTAGGGTTCCTTGTCATATTTTTTATTATCCTTTTACCCTTTGTTGTGCTGGTTAATGGTATGCAATTGGCGGGATATCCTGAAATGGCATTGGTGTTCCAGTTATTCTTTACTGTTTTATTCGTTTCTCTTTATGGCATGGCTATTTATCGTGCGCGTCGGTACAGGTTATCACGTACCACTTGGCGAGGAATCAGGGGTGGATTAACCGGATCATCATTTAAGTATTCGATGTTGTATTTTGGTAAGATGATCCTATCATCCATCACTATGGGTTGGGCAACACCGGCTATGAACCTTGAGTTGCAAGACCGCATTACCAATGAAATGCAATTTGGTGATACATATTTTTCATTTAAAGGCCGATCTGGCCCACTATATTCACGTTATGCTGCCTGCTGGTTTGGATCAATTTTTGTTTATGTTGTTCTAGTTCTAGTGAGTGCTGGAATATTTTTTGCTATTGGAAAAGAAAATTTTTCTGCTTTTTTTGCTGGTTTAGATGATGCGCTAAAGGAAGATAACTCTAATGGCATTTCGACTATCATAATGTTTGTTGTCATGATCTATGCCGGTTTCGCAATCGTTTTTGGTTTGTTTGGCATTGTCTGGAGCTTCTATAAAGCACGCGAACTGGCAGTATTTGCATCTTATACCAAGTTCGATAATGCAACCTTCCGTTTTAATGCCACTGGCTGGAGTTTAGTCGGATTGTGGCTGGGGAATTTTTTGCTGGTTCTGTTCACACTTGGAATTGCATCACCATTTGCAATGCAACGAATGGTCAAATACTTTATCAGCCGCTTAGAAGTTGTTGGGTGGATTGATGTGCAAAAAATCACGCAGTCCAAGCAAAAGCTTGATCCACGCGGTGAAGGCATGTTGGATGCTTTCGATCTTGACGGGTTTTAATAATGGCATCCTCTGTGCAGTTTTTTGATGGTAAAACAGCGGCCGTCCATGATGTAAGCATCGACATTACTCATCAGGGAATCAGGATATTTGGGAGTGACGTTGAAAGTATAATTTGGCCTTATGACAAATTAGACGCTGTGGAGACCCCTCACACGGAGCGGCCATTGCGTTTGCTGAATGTGAAAGTTCATGGTGCACGGCTTATTATTAATTCAGAACAAGATAAAACCCGAATTTTAGAACTTGCGCCGCATCTTGAAGGTGGGCCGAATTTAAAGAGATCAAGTAAATTTATTGCGTGGACCGCGGCCATAATTGTTGCTGTGATCGGCTTGCTTTATGGCGTTTTAAACCTTGCACCACAAGTTTTTGCGCAAATGATGCCTGATACCTGGCGCGAGACGTTAGGTAAGCAGACAGAAAACAGTCTCACCAAGAGTGCACGTCAATGCACTAACCCTAAAGGACAAAAGGCATTGCTAAAACTTGCCGCCAAGGTTGCCGCAGGTAGTGATAACCCGCCAGATTTTTCGGTTCGGGTTTATGACATGAAGATGATGAATGCGTTTGCAGTACCAGGTGGGCGGATGGTATTGACTCGTGGTTTATTAAAAGCTGCAGATACACCTGATGAAATTGCCGGCGTGTTCGCCCACGAACTCGGTCATGTTTATCATCGCCACCCAGAAGCTGCCCTGGTGCGCATTCTTGGTATTCAGCTTTTAGTGGGCATGTTTACAGGTGGCGGTACGGGGCAAACCATTGGCGAAGTTGCCAGTCTTGCCACTGTTTTAAGTTATTCACGTGATGCAGAACGCCAGGCAGATAGTTTTGCCCAAAAGACCATGAAAACTGCAAAAATAAACCCGGAAGGCCTGATTACATTTTTTGGGCGAGTATTGAAGTTAGAAAAAAAACTAAATTCAAAATCTGGCACAATCTCGACAATGTTAAATATTTTGTCGACTCATCCGGGAACTGAAGATCGTATAAAAAAGCTCAAAGCTTTACCGAAAGGCCAAGGAGTTGAAGTCTTAACCCCGCTTGAATGGAAAGCGCTGAAGAACATTTGTAATAAAACACGCAAACCAACTGACACATAATGAAATTTCAGTCTGGTTTGCGTAATTTGTTTTGAGCCACTTTAATTCGCCAGGCAATGACAAGGCTTACAATAGTTAAAACAGCAATGAAGATCATAACATTGCCTTCATTACCCAGTTGCTCAAAAGTTTTCCCACCGACCCACATCTTGCGCCACACAATGATGCCAAGAATGGCAGCCATCAGCCCTGCACAGGCCAACAGGCCATTAAAGAGTATTTTGTAGAAAAACTCTGCCAAATCTTATGCCCACCATTTTGATGGTGAGGCATTAAACTGAGCATCTTGTTCGATAACATCGGCTGTTCTGAACAAGGTTTCCTCATCAAATGCTTTACCGATTAGCTGCAAACCAAGTGGCAGGCCATCAGCGGACAAGCCGGCGGGTACAGAAATGCCCGGTAACCCTGCCATGTTCACCGTTACGGTGAAAATGTCGTTTAGATACATTTGTACTGGATCAGTAATTTCACCGGGTGCAAAGGCCGGGCTTGGTGTTGCTGGTGTTAGCATGACATCAACGTCTTTAAAGGCAACATCGAAATCATTTTTAATCAGCGAACGAACCCGTTGCGCTTTAGTGTAATAAGCATCGTAATAGCCAGCAGATAACACATATGTACCCATCAAAATGCGGCGTTGCACTTCTGGTCCAAAACCAGCGGCACGGGTTTTTTCGTACATATCGGCAATATCATCACCTGCCACGCGCAAACCATAGCGCACGCCATCATAGCGGGCCAGATTTGATGAGGCCTCGGCTGGGGCAACAATATAATAGGCTGGTAGTGCATATTTTGTATGAGGCAATGTTACATCAACAATTTCAGCGCCACGGGCTTTGAGCCATTCTTTGCCTTGATCCCAAAGTGCTTGAATTTCTCCAGGCATATTTTCAACCTGATATTCTTTTGGAATACCAACCCGCAAACCTTTGATATCGCCGGTTAATGCTGATTCATAATCTGGCACGGGACGATCAA
>JALWJW010000188.1:3252-4234 GCA_026996935.1 Hyphomicrobiales bacterium | reverse complement strand
GTGATGCACATGGTTGATGTCTTCAAGTTCGGGATAGCGTTGCACCGCAACTGCATCAAAACCATATTGTTTGCCAAACACTTCAAAAGCTGCGTTCAGGCCACCAAGAGATTGCATATCAGCAGAGGGGCGCATGTGTTCATCGTGGTCTAGAATCATCAAACCATTAACATCTTTAACCGGTGCAATGGCGCCATCAAAATTGCCCGCCTTCCAGGAGGCGGCAGAACGCTTTTGACTTTCTAGCGCATAGGCATCGCAATCATCGCGCGAAAAACCATATTTGGTGGCGATGAGATCTGCTGAAACACCCTGCGGGAGATAATATGTTGGTAAGGCAATTGAAGGATCAACGGGCCATGCACCACCTGAGGCACCAATGCCAATACGGCTCATGGATTCAACACCGCCGCCAATAGTCATATCGTGGGCACCTGCTTTAATTTGGGCCGCCGCAAAGTTAACCGCGTCAAGACCAGAGGCACAAAAACGGTTGATCTGAATACCTGGAACCTGTTCGTCATAATCAGCAGTTAAAGCACTGGCACGGGCAATATCGCCGCCAGCTTCACCCACAGGGTCAACACACCCAAACACCACATCATCGATCTTTGAAGTATCAAGATTGTTGCGATCACGAATTTCACGCAGCACATGAGCGCCAAGTTCAAGAGCAGTTACAGAATGGAGCGAACCATTGGGTTTGCCACGGCCGCGCGGGGTGCGCACATGGTCATAAATAAAACAATCAGTCATTTTTACATCCTTTAAGTGAGGAGAAAGACGCGCTTATAATGAGCGGGCAATCATTAGTTTCATAATTTCGTTGGTGCCGCCATAAATGCGATCAACGCGGGCATCGCGGTACATGCGGGCTATGGGGTATTCGTTCATAAAGCCATAGCCGCCGTGAAGCTGCAAACATTCATCAATGATTTTGTCCTGCAAATCCGTCACCCAGTATTTTGCCATCGAGGCGACT
>JALWJW010000188.1:0-3242 GCA_026996935.1 Hyphomicrobiales bacterium | reverse complement strand
CTTCTATATGTTTGGCGACACAATCATTGACAAAAATCTGGGCAATCGTGGCTTCGGTTTTACATTCGGCCAGTTTAAATTGAGTGTTTTGAAATTCAATAATTGATTTGCCAAAGGCTTTGCGTTCTTTGACATAAGCGATTGTTTCGTTCAGCGCGCGTTCAATGCGGCCCATACAGGCAATGGCGATAAGCAAGCGTTCTTGTGGCAATTGCTGCATAAGCTGGACAAAGCCAAGACCTTCTTCTGGCCCAAGCAAGGCAGAGGCTGGCAGGCGCACATTGTCGAAGAACAATTCTGACGTGTCATTTGATTTAAGGCCGATTTTATCCAGATTGCGACCGCGTTTAAAGCCTTCCACATTATCGGTTTCAACGATCATTAAAGAGGTACCTTTTGCCCCGCCTTTTGGATCGGTTTTAGCCACGACAATAATCAGATTTGCCAGTTGACCATTGGTAATAAAGGTTTTGGAGCCGTTGAGGACATAATGGTTGCCATCTTTAACAGCAGAGGTTTTCACCCCTTGCAGGTCAGAGCCAGCGCCCGGTTCTGTCATGGCAATGGCGCCGATTAATTCACCAGAAACCAATTTTGGCAGCCAACGCTTTTTCTGTTCTTCTGAACCGTAATGAACAATGTAAGGCACCACAATGGCGCTGTGGAGCATGGCACCAAAGCCATCTACACCGGCACGGGTGATTTCTGCGGCAATGACGGCATCATAGGCAAAACTTGCACCAACACCGCCATATTCTTCTGAAACCATGGCCCCTAGCAAACCCATCTGACCAGCTTTTTCCCAAACTTCGCGGTCGAACTTCCCAGCTTCTTCAAAGCGTTCATAATTAGGTACGCACTCGGTTTGCATAAAGTTGGCGGCCATGTCTTTCAACATGCCCAATTCTTCATTCATCCAATCTGGTTTTGGCAGTTCTAATTCGGACATATCGCACCTCATTGTTTATTTATTACGCTTACGTCAACGTAAATTTAAAATGATTTTATAACTTCCCTGCGATATTGTTGACCTTTAGACGCGGTTTTACAAGTGTAAAATTTTCCATATAAAAATGGCGCTGAGGTTTACCCGCCTCAGCGCCATTAAAATTGTCAAAGCTTATCGCTCAATTTGGTTCCGGTTTTAAACCGCGACTTTTTCTTTCAACATGCCATCAATAACTTTGATGGTGTTTTCAAGATCGCCTATGGCTTCTTCAAGCTCTACACGTTGATCTTTTAAAGCGGTTAAACGCTCACGCATTTTGGTTGACGCAACTTCAAGCTGCTTTTGCTTGCCATCACGCAAATTATACAGATCAAGCATCTCTTTGATTTCATCAAGAGAGAACCCTGCCCGTTTACCACGCAAAATCAACTTCAATCGCGCACGATCACGATAATTAAAAATCCGCGTCCAACCACGACGAGCCGGCGCCAATAATTCTTTTTGTTCATAAAACCGTAATGTACGCGGGGTTACATCGTAATCCCTACACATTTGTGATATTGACCACGTTTGGTTTCTATCGATATTTTTCTCTAAAGTCATTTATATAACCTTTATTTTCCAACAACCCAGGGTCAACCTACACTATAAATAACCCTGCGTCAAAGAAGCCGTCGTCACGGCAACTAAAGTCTAAGAAAACGGCTCAAAACCAACGATCCAAACTTATTCAGTAAAGAATTTTACAGTTTGAGTGTTTAATTCCTCATGTTGCGTTGTGTCTTTATCTCATGACGTGATGAATTAAGGTGATGGCCGATACCGGACAAACCATCGCAATAGTTAAAGAATTAAATTGTAGTTGATCGCTCACGAGCGTACCCATTGCGCAATTGCATCATCACTTGGAATACCACCAGCATGAACGACTTTTTCATCGACAACAACGCCAGGGGTGGACATAACGCCATACCCCATAATTGCAGCCATATCAGTGATTTTTTCAATCTCCACTTCCACGCCTAAATCTTTGGCCTTGCGCTCAATAAGATCTGCTGTTGTAGCGCAGTTTTTACAGCCCGACCCTAATACTTTAAAATGTTTCATTGGTCTTCTCCTATTTCAAGTTTGTTTGATAAATTTACTATATTGAAAAAACTGTGTTCCACCTTTTGGCGTTTGGTGGTGCTGTTGTTTGGACTCGATAAGCTTGAAATTATTCCCCAGCACGGCATCTAAAGTTTTCGGGCTATAACGAACCACCTCAAGACCAGAGCACTTTTCAGGTCCATCCAATGCAAAGGTGGCAATAATAACAGTGCCATTTGGCGCAACAGCTTGAGATAAAACATCAATATATGCTTGACGCTGATTTTCTTGTGTCAGAAAATGAAAAACCGCGCGATCATGCCATAAGGTGTACTTTCTGGAAGGTTGCCACTTAGTGATGTCCGCCACCAGCCAATGAACATCCTTAGCCCTTTTTCCCAGCCGCTGTTGGCTTTGCAAAAGAGCCTGCTCGGATACATCGAGCACTGAAACATCACTAAACCCAAGTATTAAAAGTTCATCAGCCAGGCGCGATGCACCGCCGCCAACATCGATAATGCGATCAGATGGCTTTGCACATTGCGCAATCAGGCTCAGCGATGTTTCCGGCTTATCTTCAAACCATGTAAGCTCAGTTTCACTTTTGCCCGAATACACCTTTTGCCAGTGATCCTGTAAGTCATTTTGTGACATTATTGTTCTCCTAAATTATACCAGCAACGCGTTGAACAAATATCCAACAGCGATAAAGGCAACAAAGAGGATGCCTGCAAAGGTTGCAATCAATTGAGGTTTGAGCACTTTGCGCAAGATGATCATTTCAGGCAGTGAGATCGCCGCCACACTCATCATCAACGCCAACACTGTACCGATTGGCACGCCTTTTCCCAGCAAGGCCTCAACGATGGGAATAACACCTGTTGCATTTGAATAAAGCGGGATGCCAACAAGAACCGCTGAAGGGACAGCGAAAATATTATCTGCAGAAGCATATTTAACAAAAAACTCTTGCGGAACAAACCCATGCAAAGCTGCGCCTAAGGCAATGCCCACTAAAACATAAAGCCAGATGCGGCCAACAATTTCCTTAACTTGTAACCAGGCATAATCAAGACGCTGTTTGAAACTGGTACCTACCTGTTGAATAGCGGTTTCACCCATGCGAATTTTCCATACATATTCCTCAACCCATTTTTCCAGTTTGAAAAACTCAATGACAAGACCGCCAACAATTCCCACTGTT
>JALWJW010000187.1 GCA_026996935.1 Hyphomicrobiales bacterium | reverse complement strand
GCACTTGATGAGGCGACCTTGTGTGGTATCGCGATTGTAACCGATGATAAAACCGGATTGGCTGTAGAGATCGGCCCGATACGAATGGGTGGTCGTCTTCAGCCGGTTTTGCCGGATTTTTGAAGATTAACGGCTGATTTTACAGATGCGTTGTCAAGAATATCGTTTGCATCCACGGCCAGCGCATCCATTAGAACCAATGCATTTGCCCATTGACGATTAGCATCTTCAATTTTGTCGGCTTGAAAGCTGATTTCACCATCATATAAATCATCTTGAGCGCGGCGGGCAAAGGCGCTTAATCGGTGTATTCGGGCAATGGCATCGATTGAAGATTTATCATCGGCAAGGGCGCGCAGTGCGGTTAAGGCACCGCCGCAAGATGTGCCGACCATGCCTGCTGTTGCAAGGGCATATTCTTGTGCAAGTTCTCGTTGTTTAATCATGGTGCCGCCTTGGGGTTTTTCAAAGTAAAAATCATTTTTCCTATTGTGAGGTCATGGGCGTTAATGTCTGGTTAATAATCCGGCTCAATACGAGTTAAAATTTATCGAGGTGAGATATGGATTTTGCGGTAAATTGTGATATTAACGAGGCAATTATTTTTTAAGATACTTTTAGAATATGAAAGAGTTCGATTATGGCAGGCCATTCCAAGTTTAAAAACATCATGCATCGTAAGGGGCGCCAGGATAAAGTGCGTTCTAAAGTTTTCTCAAAACTATCAAAAGAGATTACGGTTGCAGCGAAAATGGGTTTGCCTGATGTGGATGCTAATCCGCGTCTTCGCTTGGCGGTGAACAATGCCAAACAACAATCAATGCCAAAAGATGTTATTCAACGCGCTATTAATAAGTCAACCGCCAATGAAGGTGATGAATATGAAGAAGTGCGCTATGAGGGCTATGGCCCGGGCGGTGTTGCCGTCATTGTTGAAACTTTAACTGATAACCGTAATCGCACCGCCAGTACGGTGCGTTCAACTTTTGCAAAATATGGTGGCAATCTTGGCGAAACTGGCTCGGTTGGTTTCATGTTTGATCATGTGGGGGAGATTACCTATCCACCTGAAGCTGGTGATGCTGATACGGTGATGATGGCGGCGCTAGAAGCTGGGGCTGAAGATGTTGAAAGTGATGAGGATGGCCATATTATCACTTGTGCCTTTACCGATATTCATACGGTTTCAACGGCGCTTGAAAAAGAACTGGGCGAAGCAGCAAGCGTGAAATTAAATTGGAAACCATCGGTAACAACAGAACTTGATGAAGACAAAGCTGCAACGCTTTTGAAACTGATTGATATTCTGGAAGATGATGATGATGTTCAAAATGTCTATTCAAACTTTGAAGTCAGTGAAGAAATTATGGCCAAATTGATGGCTGAGTAATATGGCGCTTCAACAAGGTTCCAGCGAAGTGGTGCGTATTTTGGGCATTGACCCGGGATTGCGCAATATGGGCTGGGGTATCATTACTGTTTGTGGCTCCCAGCTTTCATATATTGCTGATGGCACCATTCGCACCAACCCGAAAGAAACATTATCGCAACGTCTTATCCATTTGCATGAGGGTTTATCTGCCGTGGTGCGTGCCTGGTCGCCCGATGAGGCCGCGGTTGAAGAAACTTTTGTCAATAAAGATGCCAAAGCAACCTTAAAACTTGGCCAAGCGCGCGGTATTGCGATGTTGGTGCCAGCACAAGCCGGGCTTTTGGTGGGGGAGTATGCCCCTAATATGGTCAAGAAAACGGTTGTGGGTTCGGGCCATGCGGGCAAAGAGCAAATCGGTGCGATGATTAAGATATTGTTGCCGAAAGCTGACCCTGACAGCGTGGATTCAGCCGATGCCTTGGCGATTGCTATTTGTCATGGGCAACATAGAAAATCTGCCAGGCTGGCGGCATTACTTAAGTAAATGTTCTTGACATGTTCACGGTTGGAATATTAGGTTCAACCACAATTTCTTATATTTTTGTGGCAGAACAGAAAACGAATGAAACCATGATCGGCAAACTTAAAGGCGTTATTGATAGCTATGGCGATGATTGGGTCATCATTGATGTGGGCGGGGTTGGTTATCATGTCAATTGTTCAGCCCGTACATTAGATGCGCTGCCCAGCGTTGGTGAAGCTGGTGAGGTTTTTATTGAAACACTGGTGACGCAAGATGCGATTACTTTGGTTGGCTTTACCTCGGCCAATGAGCGCGATTGGTTTCGGTTGCTTAAAACCGTGCAAGGTGTTGGCACGAAAGTGGCGTTGGCGATATTTTCTACTATTTCAGCCTCAGAATTGGCCAATGCGATTGCCGTGGGTGATAAAGCTATGGTGACGCGTGCGCCGGGCGTTGGCCCTAAAGTGGCGCAACGTATTATCACCGAACTTAAAGATAAAGCGCCGGCCTTTTCTCCAGCAGACCCAGGCCTTGCCGGTTTAGCTGCCGCATTGGATACGCCAACCCCAACAGCGGCGGCTGATGCTGTGTCAGCTTTGGTTAATTTGGGTTATGGGCAGACACAAGCCGGTGCAGGCGTTGCAGCAGCGATGGCGAAATCTGGTGAAGATACCAAAACTGAAGTGCTCATTCGTTTGGCCCTTAAAGAGCTGGCGCAATGAATATGGTTGAAGCGCTTTACAAAACCCATTCAACGTCGTTGTGGAAGACAAGCTTATGAATGATCGTTTGATTGATGGGGCGCAAAAGCCTGCCGATGAGTTTGATCAGCATTTTCGCCCGCAAGTGCTGGATGAGTTTGTTGGTCAGGAACGGGCCAAGGCGAACTTAAAAGTTTTTATTGAAGCAGCCAAAGGGCGCGGTGAGGCGCTTGACCATGTGTTATTTGCTGGGCCGCCCGGTTTGGGCAAAACCACACTGGCACAAATTATGGCACGTGAATTGGGGGTTAATTTTCGGGCTACCTCTGGTCCTGTTATTGCGAAAGCTGGAGATTTAGCGGCATTGCTGACGAACCTTGAAGAGCGCGATGTGTTGTTCATTGATGAGATACATCGGCTTAACCCTGCGGTGGAAGAAGTTTTGTATCCGGCGATGGAAGATTTTCAGCTTGATCTGATTATTGGTGAGGGGCCAGCGGCGCGCTCTGTGCGGATTGATTTGGCCCAGTTTACGTTGGTTGGGGCAACAACCCGCACGGGTCTTTTGACCACGCCATTGCGAGATCGGTTTGGTATTCCGGTGCGGTTGGAATTTTATAATGAAGAAGAACTGCTGTTGATTGTCTCGCGCGGGTCGCGGGTATTGGGCATATCTCTTGATGAAGGCGGGGCGCGTGAGATTGCACGGCGCTCACGTGGAACACCGCGTATTGCAGGGCGCTTGCTGCGCCGTGTTCGTGACTTTGCCAGTGTGGCGGGGGTTGAAACCATTACCCAACAAATTGCTGATGGGGCATTGGGCAATTTGGAAGTTGACCAGCGCGGACTGGATAGTTTGGACCACCGCTATTTGCATTGCGTTGCGGTGAATTTTGGTGGTGGACCGGTGGGCATTGAAACCATTGCCGCATCTTTGTCAGAAGCGCGCGATGCGATTGAAGAAATTATTGAGCCGTTTTTAATTCAGTTGGGGTTTGTCAATCGCACCCCGCGCGGGCGTATTTTAACCCCGCATGCGTTTAAGCATTTGGGTCTGATGACGCCAAGTGAATTGGAAACACGACAAACCGAACTTTTTAATGAGCGCCAGGATGACTAAACCGATCAATGATAAATGGCTACAAATTGCCGGTGAAATTCGCGGCGATCATCATGTGTTGCCTGTGCGGGTTTATTATGAAGACACCGATTTTTCGGGTTTTGTCTATCATGCCAATTATATCAAATTTTGCGAACGGGGGCGTTCAGATTGTTTGCGGATTTTAGGGGTGCATCATCACGAACTTGATGATCCTGATAGTGCGCAAGGCGGGGGCGGGCAGGCAGGCTTTGTAGTGCGTCGAATGAATTGCGAATTTTTACGCCCGGCAAAGATTGACTTTTTGCTGGAAGTTAAAACCTGGTTTGTACTGGCCAAAGGCGCGCGTATGGAACTTCGACAATCGGTCTGGCATGGTGATACGTGTTTATTTAAAGCTGATGTAACAGCAGCTTTGATTGATGGGAAGGGTCGCCCTAAACGCTTTTCTGCTGAAATGATTGCTGCTTTTGATGTTTTGTACGCGTCATAGTTGTTTATCGCGTCAAAATGAATCGCTTGGTAAGACATCATTAACCTTAAAATGACCAGTGTATATTTTG
>JALWJW010000186.1:2826-4263 GCA_026996935.1 Hyphomicrobiales bacterium | reverse complement strand
GTTTGAGCATGAAGCCACAACATCGAAAATTTCCGATGACCAATTGTTCTATTGCAAAGCCCGCGGCATCAACGAAGAAGAAGCCGTTGCCCTGATCGTCAACGGTTTTGCCCGTGATGTGATCCAGCAACTACCAATGGAATTCATGGCCGAAACTCAAAGGCTGATTGGTATTAGCTTGGAGGGCAGTGTGGGGTGATGAGTATTGTTGCAACCATTCTGGATCTTCGGATCAAGTCCGAAGATGACGACGTCAAGTGTAAGTAAAAAAAACTATGTTTTTAATGAAGAGTTCAGAACTATCCCCACATTCGTCATCCTCGGACTTGATCCGAGGATCCAGAGACAAATAAGAAATGGCTGCTTATGTGTACATCATGGCGTCAAAACGAAATGGAACAATTTATATCGGCGTAACATCTGATTTACGCAAAAGAGTTTATGAGCACAAGCAAGGAATATTTGAAGGATTTTCGAAGCAACACGATTGTAAGAGCTTAGTTTGGTACGAAACACACGATGAAACACTGGGTAAGGAAATGGAAATTAGAGTTAGTTGAAAAGACCAACCCACAATGGAATGATTTATACGAAACTTTAAGCTGGTAAAACGCCAGCAACACTCTGGATCTTCGGATCAAGTCCAAAGATGACGGTGTTGAATGTGGGAGGTAGCTGAGATTGAGGCGATGATTTTAAAGCAACCCCATATACGTCATTCTCGGACTTGATCCGAGAATCCAGAGCACAAAATGAGAATTGAATTAAATACGCTGCGTTTCAGCAAACGCAGAAAACAGAAAGAACGAAAAAATGTTAGAAATTAAAAACCTACACGCGCAAGTCGAAGAAGAAGGAACAGAAATCCTTCGTGGTATCGACCTGACCGTGAACCCTGGTGAAGTGCATGCGATTATGGGGCCGAATGGGTCTGGTAAGTCGACATTGTCTTATATTTTGTCCGGCAAAGAAGGCTATGAGGTGACGGAAGGATCAGTTACTTTTAAGGGTGAAAACTTACTCGATAAAGAAGCTGATGAGCGCGCCGCAGCAGGCATTTTTCTGGCCTTTCAATATCCTGTTGAAATCCCTGGCGTTGCTACCATGCAGTTTCTTAAAACCGCATTGAACTCACAACGCAAAGCTCGCGGCGAAGATGAACTTTCAACGCCTGACCTTATGCGTCTTGTTCGTGAAAAATCAAAAATGCTGAACGTCAAACCTGAAATGCTCAAACGACCTGTCAATGTTGGTTTTTCAGGCGGTGAAAAAAAGCGCGTTGAGATTTTGCAAATGGCGGTGCTTGAACCTTCGCTTTGTATTCTTGATGAAACAGACTCTGGCCTTGATATTGATGCCTTGCGCACCGTGGCCGAGGGCGTTAATGCGCTGCGCTCGCCTGATCGCGCCATGATCGTGATCACCCACTATCAACGC
>JALWJW010000186.1:0-2816 GCA_026996935.1 Hyphomicrobiales bacterium | reverse complement strand
CCTCCTAAAACAAAAGCTGAAGAGGTCTATGCTGACCTTGATAATCTGCCCGATGGTTTTGAAGATGTCCGCAAAGCAGCGGGCCAGAGCATCGCAAAATCTGGCTTGCCGAACCGCCGTATCGAAGAATGGAAATGGACAGATCTGCGCCGCATTGTCGATCAGGCTTATCCACCTGCGATTGGTGGAAATATGGTTGCCGACAAAGTAGACGGTCTAATGGCCTTGTCACCATTTGGCGATATGGCAAGTGCACGCATTGTCTTTGTGAACGGCGTATTTGATGCGGGTCGCTCGAACCTGCCTGAAAATATCACCGTTGGCACCTTGGCAAATTCTAATGATGCTAATTTCAGCTTGCGCGATGGCGATATTATTGACGCGCTTAATTTGGCCTATGCCTCTGACGGCGTATTCTTGACGGTGGCAAAAGGTAAAAAAATTGAAAAGCCTGTTGAATTGGTGTTCATTACCGCGCCAGATCAACCCGCCACCATTACAACCCGCAATGTCATCACGCTGGAGGAAGGCGCAAGCCTTTCGATTGTTGAAACCCATGTCGGCCATGATGAAGCCTATGTCACCAATTGCGTCTTTGAAATTAACATTGCTGATAATGCCGAATTCAATCGCGTGCGTCTGCAAGAAGATGGTGCCAGTGCTATCCACCTTTCTGGCACAAGCGTTAATCTAGGTAAACAATCAAAACTGCACGACTTTGCCTTAACGCTCGGCGGCAAAACCACCCGCAACCAGGGGTTTGTGACTTTTAATGGTGAGGAATCAGCCGCCAATATGTCTGGCAGCTACATGATTGCAGGAAAACAGCATGTTGACACAACTTTAGTGATCAACCATGCCGTACCAGCCTGTGAAAGTCGCGAAACGTATAAATGCGTGATGGACGAAAATGCCCGTGGTATTTTCCAAGGCAAAGTCATCGTTGCACAAGACGCGCAAAAGACCGATGGCCAGCAATCTGCCAACGCCTTGTTGTTGTCAGAAGGCGCAGAGTTTGATGCTAAACCTGAGCTTGAAATTTATGCAGATGACGTGTGGTGCGGCCACGGTGCAACATCGGGCGATTTGGACGAGAACCAATTGTTCTACCTAAAAGCGCGCGGCATTCCTGAAACGAAAGCTAAAGCATTACTCATTGCAGCCTTTGCTGCTGCTGCGTTTGAAGAAATTGAAAACGAAGACGTACGTGAAATTTTCAACGATCTGGCCCAGGGCTGGTTAGACAGGCGCGAGGGCTAGGCGACAATGTTACCACGTCATTCATACCAACCATCGTCATCTGCGGTCTTACCGTCGTCATCCTCGGACTTGATCCGAGGATCCAGTGTGCCAAACGCGATGGTCACAACCATTCTGGATATTGGGATCAAGTCTGAAGATGACGGGTATGAGTACGAAGGTAACGGAGTAATGAGAATTACGGATAAAGGTGTGTTATGCTAGACCAAACAAAAATCGCCGCCGCCACTCGTGGCTTCGACATTGACGCCATTCGCGCCGACTTTCCGATTTTATCACGGGAAGTCTACGGCAAACCGTTGGTGTTTTTGGACAATGGTGCTTCGGCGCAAAAGCCGCGTCAGGTGATTGATGCGGTGGTTGAGTCTTATGAGATGGAATATGCAAATGTTCATCGTGGTCTGCATTATCTTTCAAACACTGCCACGCAAAAATTTGAAGATGCGCGCGAAAGTGTACGGGCATTTTTAAAAGCCCCATCAACTGATGAAATCATTTTCACTCGTAACGCTACTGAAGCTATAAATCTTGTTGCCCAATGTTATGGTGGCATGGTGTTGGAGCAGGGCGATGAGATTGTGTTGTCTATTCTTGAACATCACTCAAATATCGTGCCGTGGAATTTCCACCGCGAGCGTAATGGTGCTGTCATTAAATGGGCACCTGTTGATGATGAGGGCAATTTTCAGATTGAAGAATTTGAAAAGCTCCTGACTGAGCGCACGAAAATTGTTGCCATAACTCATATGTCAAATGCGCTGGGTACGATTGTCCCCGTTAAAGAGGTCATCCGCATCGCCCATGAACGCGGCATTGTTGTTTTGGTTGATGGCTCACAAAGCGCGGTGCATCTTGATATTGATGTGGTTGACCTGGATGCTGATTTTTATGTCTTTACTGGCCATAAAACCTATGGCCCATCAGGTATTGGTGTTCTGTACGGCAAAAAAGAGTTGCTGCAATCCATGCCGCCTTATATGGGCGGCGGCGAGATGATTGCTGATGTTACTATGGAAGGGGTCACATATGCTGACCCGCCGCATCGTTTTGAAGCAGGAACCCCTGCCATCACGCAGGCGATTGGCCTTGGCGCGGCGCTGGATTATATGCGCTCGATTGGTCAGCAAAACATTATTGCCCACGAAAATAAATTATTAGCCTATGCCACCGAACGCTTGAGCGCGATTAATTCGTTGAAAATTATCGGCACCGCGAAAGAAAAAGGGGCCATCGTGTCCTTTGCCATGGAAGGTGCCCATGCGCATGACATTTCAACCATCATTGATAGATCCGGCGTGGCGGTTCGCGCCGGTACCCATTGCGCCCAACCCTTGCTGGAACGCTTTGGAGTGACATCCACGTGTCGTGCCTCATTTGCTATGTACAATACATTAGAAGAAGTTGATAAACTTGCAGAAGCGCTTGAGAAAGCGCGTGAGTTTTTCTTATAGAAAAGAAGTTAAAACCATGACTGAAAATACAACTGAAAAACCAGACACACCAAGTCCTGCTGTTGCGCAAGATACCTCTGCTGCCGGGATTACGGCTTTAGAGCC
>JALWJW010000185.1 GCA_026996935.1 Hyphomicrobiales bacterium | reverse complement strand
GCTCAGTGGGCAGAGATATATTGCAAAGAAGTAGAATGACGGACGAAACGCCTTTATTTGGACAAGGAAGCGCACCTTCAAAACGGACGCAAATGCGTCCTGCTTTTGCTCGGCCTGACAATGGGCAAATCAGACGCGGAATTCATGATGATGGCAGAATGCCAGTCAAAATGCCAAGCAAGGCCGCTGTCGAAAAAGCCATAAAAACACCACCACCGCCGCCTGGCGTATCAGGCAAAGCGCTGCGTAAAAACTGTTCTCCACAACAAGCGCCAGTTCAGTCCGTCCCAGCTCAGCCTGCAACTGTTCCACCTATACCGGTTCAACAAGCTTATGTACCGCAAACGGGCGCGCCAGCGGTGCTGCAAGCGGCAGTTTCCCTTCCTGCGACTTCGCCAACCACGGCGACTACCCCCCCCACAGTAGCCGTTGTCCCATCGACCGCGAATGCAGCAGTAAACCCCAATTCTATGCCCCAACAGCAAGCGCTTACTCCACAACAAGCGTTAGCCCAGCAACAGGCTTTAGCCCAACAGCAGGCATTGGTTCAACAACAGATGCTGGCTCAACAACAGATGCTCGCCCGACAATTAGCAACCTGTACACCTGCAAATACGGGAGTACCTGCAAATACGTGCGCGCCGGCAAACACGTGTGAACCAAGCGCCAACCCACCTGCCGTGCCTAAACCAACAGTTGCAGCATCTGGCTCACCTGCCACACAAATCCGGAAACCTCAAAATCAGGCAGCAACAAGCCAATCTTTAAAGAATACAAGCACGACAAATCAGGTTATGCCGCAGGTCACGCCCAAAGCAGCATTACAAGCGCAAGTTGGGCAGGTTCAAGCTGGACAAGCTCAGGCAGCACCAAACAGCCAGCCAGTTCAAGCACCAATGCCAGTTCAAAACCAAAGCAATGCGCCTCAGGTCCAAACACCACAAAACGCTGTCGTGGAACCTCATGTTCTGGCCCAACAACAGGCTGCTCTTGCCGCGCAAATGGTCGCCCCTGTTTCCGTACCAGTCGCAACACCGCAAGCTGCCCCGTTAATTTCCTCGCAGGCGGGGTTGATGGCCCAGCCTGTTGGCGTAATGCCACAAGCCGGGGCCGTTCCTGGCGTTAGCGCGCCAGTAGCTGGTGCTCCAACAGCCCAAACAGGGAGCGAAGAGGACCGAACAGAACCACGCAAACGCACTCTTAAAGGCGGTGTCATTATTTTGCCAGGTCATATGCGTTCGTCATATGCCTGTAAGATCCGCAATGAATCAAATGGCGGTGTCATGCTGTCGGTTGCCAATACAGCGGTGATACCAAATGAATTTTATCTTATGCGCGATAGCGATCCCGGGCGCCAAACACCTTGCCGTGTTGCATGGCGAACGGCGGATAAAATTGGTGTTCAATTTGTATTGTCAATTACGGACCACCACTAGGCAAGATGCTATTTCTTTAGAATAACAGCTTGGGCAACAATATTAACCCCGTCATTGCTGGTTATTGCCGGCGAACCGTATAATTCATAGCCATCGGCCAAGGCATCTGATACGCGCTGGCAAAAGCTATGATCGTCAGGGCCTGTTAAAAGCTTGTAGGCCAGTTTTTCTTTACTCATTTTTATGCCTGTTTTTTGTAGATGATACGGAAATGGGGAATTGAGCGGTCGCCAATCACATCAATCTTTTCAAAGTTTTCAACACTCAAATACTTTTCAAAAGCAGCGACTTCTGACGGTGAGACTGGCCATGGTGGACCTGACGGTTCAACATCTTCGTCTATTGATCGGCAAATCACCAATAATTTTCCTCCCGGTTTTACCAACTGAGCGATTTTTTCAAAAGAAGCTGCACGTAAATCGCCTTTCAGAGCCTGGATCGTGTAGGTTTCATGAACCAGATCAAATGCTTCAATCCATTCTTGTGGCGGATTAAACAGATCGGCCTGCTGAAATACAATGCCTTTATTCTTATGGCGCTTTTTGGCCCATTCAACGGCGGTGTTGGATACATCAAAGGCGGTGGTTTTATAGCCAGCCTCGTGCAAGGCCAATGCATTATCACCCAAACCACACCCAACATCGAGAGCGGTTGCACCGTTTCCATTTGGGCTCATCAACAACCACTCGACCAATGCTTTGTGGGGATTTCCTGCCCAGGGCACTTTCGCAACATCGCCCTGCGCAGCATCATATAAATCCTCAAACCAGCCCAAAGGTTTGCCTGCAGATTCGCATTTTGCCTGAAAACGGTCTGCATTTTGCCTTCCAATCTGGCGTCTGGCGGCAAAATCATCATTTTTATCTGTCATTTTATGCTTTCTTTTCCCAACGGCCATTTGCATCCTGACGCCAATAGGTAATTTCGAGTTCTGTATCTTTAAGCTTTTTCCATTGTTGGCGCGCGTGAAGCACCGCCGCCTCATCATTTCCATCGAACATATATATTGTGCGTTCAAATTGCTCAGGGGCTGCAGCAGTTGTGCCATTTACGCAAAACCGTACTTGCGCGCCGTTTGGCGTTTCATCATCGCTACACAGCCAAATCGGCTGATACTCGCCATTTCCCTGGGCTTTTGAACCATGAGCCAGAAAGGAATCTTCGCGCCATGTCCAGATACTATTCGATAGGGATGCCACATGATTTTCATCATTTGTCTGAACCACCGCACGCCAACCGCGTTGCAGGGTTTTATCCAGCAACAATGGCAAAACCTGCTCTAATTTTTGATGTTCAAGATGATAAAATAATACTTCACTCATGGGCTTAAACAAACAAGACGACAGCGCTATGGTCAAGTCAAGAAGCTGTCATTTTGCACTTTTTACAACTTTATCCTTGAATTTTTGGTGCGTGACCGCCAAGTTTGTGTGGCAAAGTTTAAAGTGCAAAGAGAATACTTTGATCACGGCAAATTGTGTGTTAGTAAGCCGCGAACTTTATTTTATAGTTTTTTTGTGATTCTGGTGTGGCCAGTATTTCAGGTGAATTATAGATTTTTTGCAGTTTTTGCTGCTGGTTTGGGCTATTAAAGCAAGACCAGCGTTACTATAAAGAGGAAGACACTATGAGTGACACAACAGAACGGGTACAAAAGATTGTTATTGAACATCTTGGTGCCGAAGCTGACAAAGTAAAACCTGAAGCAAGTTTCATTGATGATCTTGGCGCTGACAGCCTTGATACAGTTGAACTTGTGATGGCTTTTGAAGAAGAATTTGGAATTGAAATTCCTGACGATGCAGCCGAAACAATTCAAACTGTTGGCGATGCTGTTGCATTCATCGATAAAGCTTCTGCCTAATTTAGGCGTTCTGCATGCAACTTTTTGCACGTAGATAAAATTTCCGGGCGATTGGGCAATGTCTCAATCGCCCGTTTATATTTGATCGGTTGGAAATTCATCTATAGTTTAAGGCTGAATTTTAATTAGGACAGGACTAAAAAATGCGTAGAGTTGTTGTTACGGGCATAGGTATGGTTTCACCGCTTGCAGGTGATGTGGAAACAACATGGAGCCGTTTGCTTGATGGCAAGTCCGGTGCTTCAAACATTACAAAGTTTGATACCGAAGATTATAAATGCCAGATTGCTTGTGAAGTGCCTTATGGTGATGGCAGCGATGGTACATTTAATCCTGATCAATATGTACCTGCCAAAGAACAAAGACGCATTGATGATTTTATTCTTCTGGGCATGTCAGCAGCAGCTCAGGCCGTTGCTGATTCTGGCTGGGAGCCGCAAACCGATGAAGAACGCTGGGCAACTGGGGTTTTAATTGGTTCTGGTATCGGGGGATTGCCCTCGATTGAAGCAACCTCGGTATTACTTAAAGAAAAAGGCCCGCGCCGCGTTAGCCCGTTCTTTATTCCCGGCAGCCTGATCAATTTGGTTTCAGGTATGGTTTCTATTAAATATGGCTATAAAGGCCCAAACCACGCCGTTGTAACAGCCTGCTCAACCGGCTCGCACGCTATTGGGGATGCCACTCGAATGGTGGCGCTGGGGGATGCTGATGTGATGATTGCCGGTGGTGCTGAAGCTGCTATTTGCCCTGTTGGCTTTGCCGGCTTCCTGGCGTGCCGTGCATTGTCCACAGGTTTTAATGATGACCCGACAGCCGCTTCACGCCCGTACGACAAAGACCGCGATGGTTTTGTTATGGGTGAAGGCTCTGGTATCGTTGTTTTGGAAGAACTTGAACACGCAAAAGCGCGTGGGGCAAAAATTTATGGTGAGGTTGTAGGCTATGGTATGTCTGGCGATGCTCACCATGTGACGGCCCCTGCTTCTGATGGTGATGGTGCGTATCGTTGCATGAAAACAGCTCTGA
>JALWJW010000184.1 GCA_026996935.1 Hyphomicrobiales bacterium | reverse complement strand
ATAAAACTGTCTATCAGGGCTATGTAACAGCCAGAAATGCCAGATCAGCCTTTAAAATGACCTATATTCCCGATGATGCCAACCCGATCGAGTTTAGTCTCAATTTTGATCAGAAAAAAATGCGGCAATTATTTAATCGTGGTGTACAATCGGGGCGAAATGTTAAGATGTGGCGCAACGAGCCGCCGCGTCTTGAGTCGTTCGAGCGTGTCGCTGGTGTAGATTGATATACGTAACTGATACACTTAAATTGACATAAAGGACCGTTTTCTTGAATAATCCGGCTGCTATTTTGCCTAAACCCGATAGTTTGCAATCAGCGGTGCGTTTGCAACGTGAAATGTTGACCACAAAAATATCACGGGATATGCGCAAATTATCTCGTGATTGTGTTGCTCTGATGAATGACCGCAACGCCCTTGAAACCAGACTTAAACAGGCTTTGAACGAGCTGTATGATTGCAAGCATGTCTATGTCCTTGATAAAAATATGGTGCAAATTGTTTCAAATGTCGGGCGCGACGGACTGGATGAAAGCTCGTTTGGTCGGGACCGTTCAAGCCGCCCATATATGCAGGGGATTGTTGGCACCACAAACTTTGCATTGTCACAAGCCTATATCAGCCGCAACTCGAAACGCCCGTCCTTAACCGCCGTGCGGGTAATCCGTGACCGCGACAATAATCTGGTGGGTTTTTTGGGCGCTGACTATGATTTGCGAGAATTACCCGCCACAGCCGACCCCTATAAAGAAACCAAAGATTGGCAACAAATAAAGGGTGATCCGTCAATCCGTGCAAATTTATTTCAGCAAGAGCGCAAAACCAGCCTCATGGATGATCAGTTCGATGATGTGATGGGCCTGATAAATGAATTGATTTTATTTCACGGCGTGTTTCATTGTAAAATACACTTCTCTTCAAGTCGTGTATCAATCTGGCTGGTAGATGACCCATATGATTACCGTTTGCTTAGTGCCCAGGATTTGTTGAACCCAAATACCTGTTTAGCTTATCCGCATCGCCACTATACCAACCGTGCCATTGTACCCAAAGAGGCAGTCAGAAAAGTTTTGGCGATGTTTAAAGAGTTGCGTTTTGCCGATGAAAACGTCTATTTGCGCTCCGGCTCGATAAATATATGTAACGGGATGGTTGCTCTAAACTTTTCCTGCGATGGATCCCACTATATTCAATACGATAAGTTTCTGGAAAACGGTTTAGAGTTCTGGTTTGGGCAAGTGGGTTAGGGGGTGTTGCGCTAAAATATCGTTATACTGCCTATTTTGAAACAAAACCAACAATCTGATTGGGTTGTGTAATGTAATTTTCACAAAGTGATTGACAAAAGGTCTGATGCTGATTGAAACTAAGCACCAATAATTAAGGTGAGGAGGCAGCTTTGCTGATTCTTGTTCAATTGTATAAATCGGATTTTTGTAAATCTCTTTTGGTGATTTGCAATGCCTAGAATAATTATTGCATATGTCCGCTGGATCGATTCTATGAATTATAGAATTGGCCGTATTGTTATGTATGGCATTTTTGGCATGGTTGCCATTCTGCTCTGGTCATCAATTTCCAAAACTTTTTTTCTGCCATCGCGCTGGACGCTGGAAGTGGCCCAGTTCTCGCTGGTTGCCTATTATCTGATCGGTGGGCCATATTCCATTCAACTGGCTGCCAATGTTCGTATGGACTTATTCTACAGCAGTTGGACACCACGCCAGAAAGCCTGGGTTGATGTGATTGTTGTTTGGTTTTTGATTTTTTACCTGGCCATTCTTGCTTATGGCGCGATTGGCTCAACGGCCTATTCATTGGGATATTTTGGCGATTCTCCGTTCGTTTTCTTTAAAGATTTCTTCCACGCATTGTTTACCGGTGGCATTGATGCTGCAGCCAAAAAACTTGGATTTATCGAGCGATCTCCAACCTCATGGCGGCCCGTTCTTTGGCCGGTCAAAATCATTGCTCTAACCGGTATTTTTCTCATGTTACTTCAGGCAATCTCAGAGTTCTTCAAAGATGTGGCTGCTTTGCGCGGCATTGATTTGCGCAAAGATGAACCCGTTCATCGCCACCACGAAGAAGATATTTATGAGGAGCAAGCCTGATGTCATATGATATGATTGCGATCTTCATGTTCTCAACCATGATGTTGATGATGCTGACGGGCCAGCGGGTTTTTGGTGCAATTGGTTTCGTTGCTGCCATTTCCGCCTTGTGGCTGTGGGGTGTTGGTGGATCAGATATCCCGTTCTCGGCTGTTATGAAGCTGATGAAATGGTATCCGTTGCTGACCTTACCAATGTTTATTTTCATGGGCTATATTCTTTCAGAATCCAAAATTGCCGATGATCTCTATAAAATGTTCCACGTTTGGATGGGGCCGGTTTCTGGCGGTCTGGCAATTGGAACAATCGGCCTGATGGTGTTGATTTCGGCAATGAACGGGCTATCTGTTGCCGGCATGGCGATTGGTGCCACTATTGCTCTGCCGGAACTACTCAAACGGGGCTATGACAAACGAATGATAACAGGTGTTATTCAGGCCGGCTCCAGTCTGGGTATTTTGGTTCCGCCGTCTGTAGTTCTTGTGCTCTATGCACTAATCGCGCACCAGCCCGTTGGCCAGTTATGGCTAGCCGGCCTTATTCCGGGCCTGATGATGGCCGGAATGTTTATCCTTTACATTTACATCCGTTGCAAATTCAACCCGGCGCTTGGCCCTTCAATGGCAGCTTGTGACCGTGAAGAATATGAAAAAATTTCTGAACATCCCTTGAATATAGATTTTGTTCTGCTTGCCACTATTGCGGGTCTGATGATTGCATTTATGACAGGAAGTATAACGGGAAAAACAACTGTCCTGACAATCGTTGGTTTGATCTTGTTGTGGATACCGCTTAAAAACTATCTGCCATGGGTGAAAAAATACAGGATTAAAGAAAAATACCAGTTGCTGACGGCTGGTGCTTTGCCGCTGATTATTTTCTTTGCCATGATGATTCCGTTTGTTAATGGCTGGACATCACTTACAGAAAGTTCTGCAATAGGGGCCATGACCGCCTTTATTACCGCCGTCTTTAAAGGCCGCATGTCTTGGCCTGTTATGGAAAAATCCGTTAGATCGACATTGGCTATTTCATGTATGTTCATGTTTATCATCGTTGCTGCCATGGGGTTTGGCGCGGTGTTTGATGGCCTTGGCGCGGTGAAAGCCATTTCAAACCTGTTCACCGAAAAACTCGGGTTGTCGCCATGGGTGATTTTGATCCTGATGCAATTGAGCTTTTTAATCATGGGTACGTTTTTGGATGATACAGCCATGTTGGTCATTGTTGCCCCGCTTTATATCCCGCTCGTTCATGCGCTTGGCTTTGATCTGATCTGGTATGGCGTGCTTTATACGGTAACAACCCAGATTGCCTATATGACGCCGCCTTTTGGTTATAACCTGTTTTTGATGCGGGCGATGGCCCCGCCAGAAATCAATATGCGCGATATTTACGCGTCCATTTTCCCGTTCGTTGCGGTGATGGTGCTGGCGCTTATCCTGATTATGCTGTTCCCACAAATAGCATTATGGCTTCCACAATATATCTATTTCGGAGGCTAAATCGATAATGAGAACTCTATTAAGGAGCAAATCAACAAGAAAATTTCGGAGTGTAACGTTCAAAAAGGAGAATTAGATATGACAACCAGACGTAAGTTCCTAACAGCAGGGGTCGCAGCAGGTGCTGCCGCAACCTTGGCTGCACCAGCGGTTAGAGCAAGTGGCCCCAAAATTAAATGGCGTTTGCAAACATATGCTGGCCCGGCACTGGCTGAACAAGTCATCGCTCCAATGGTCAAAAAGTTTAATGCGATCGCTGGCGATGAAATGCAAATTCAGTTGTTTACATCTGACCAGCTCGTACCAACAGGTGAGTTGTTCCGCGCCGTTCAAAAGGGAACAATTGATGCGGTGCAATCAGATGATGATTCCATGGCCTCACCAACTGAAGTAACCGTGTTCGGCGGTTATTTCCCGTTTGCCTTACGCTATTCGCTCGATGTGCCGGTATTGTTTAATCAGTATGGTCTCGATAAAATCTGGAAAGAAGAATACGCAAAAGTCGGTGTGAAACACATTTCTGCCGGTTCCTGGGATCCTGCGAACTTTGCCACCAAAAAGCCTATTCGCAGTTTGGAAGATTTAAAAGGCCTTAAAATCTTCACTTTCCCGACAGCGGGGCGCTTTTTGGAGCGGTTTGGCGTTATTCCAGTCACAATCCCCTGGGAAGATGCTGAAGTTGCGTTACAAACAGGCGAACTTGACGGCCTGGCATGGTCTGGTAT
>JALWJW010000183.1 GCA_026996935.1 Hyphomicrobiales bacterium | reverse complement strand
TTTCACACCGTCGGTTTTTTCAAGCAAACCTGTTAAGCGGCCTGAACAGCCACCACAGCTCATGCCTTCAATTGCTAGTTTAAGGTCGATCATATTTTACTCTCCAATATTTCAATATTCAATATTCAATATTGGCCAAGACATAATCCTTCTACTGACTGGAAGGTCAATAGGTGCCTACGAAAAAATGTTTAGCCCTGTAACATCAGCTAATATCAGAGGCATCATGGCGTTCGGGCACCTGTTTTTCCTCATCACCCCATGTGCGATTAACCCTCACACCGCGTTTAACAGCAGGGCGCGCATCAATTTCTTTGGCCCAGCGCATCACATTTTTATAGCTTTCTGCATCTAAAAATTCAGCCGCCGCATAAACCCGATTAAGCACCAACGCCCCATACCACGGCCAAATCGCAATATCGGCAATAGTATACTCAGCACCGACAATAAATTTATTATCAGCTAAATGCCGATCCAGCACATCTAGTTGACGTTTGGTTTCCATGGTAAAACGCTCAATGCAATATTCAATTTTCACAGGCGCATAAGCGTAAAAGTGACCAAAACCACCGCCTAAATACGGCGCCGACCCCATTTGCCAGAACAACCATGATAAACACTCGGTTCGCGCCGCTAAATCAGTTGGCAAAAACGCCCCGAACTTTTCCGCTAGGTAAAGCAAAATTGCCCCTGATTCAAAAACCCGTTGCGGCTTATCGCCTGAATGATCCATCAAAGCGGGAATTTTAGAATTGGGGTTGATATCGACAAACCCGGAACCAAACTGATCGCCCTCCATTATTTGAATCAGCCAGGCATCATATTCAGCCCCACCATACCCTGCGGCCAGCAATTCTTCTAACATTACCGTCACCTTCACTCCATTGGGTGTCGCCATCGAATAAAGCTGCAATGGGTGCTTGCCAACAGGCAATTCTTTATCATGGGTAGCCCCTGCAGTGGGGCGATTTATACTGGCAAATTTTCCACCATTTTCACTGTCCCATTTCCAGACTTTAGCGGGCGTGTATTCTTTTTCTGTCATTATCATTTCTTTCAATTCATAGAGGCAAGCATGAGTCTAATGACCAAACACAGGCGCGCAAGCAATTTATTGTCAGCACGGATAATTTACTTGTGCACACACCTTTTGACTGAGATAGTTGAATTTCATTATAAAAGCACCATAGGGCAAAAAGCTTCAGGCTATGACAACCATCAGCTTAGACACTGCATTCAAGGACCAGTTTTTGACCTGCAATGGACAATCCATTCACCTCAAAACCTGCGGCCCCAAAGATGCCCCCGTCATGCTTATGTTACACGGCTTCCCAGAATATTGGGCTGCATGGGCACAAGTTGCCAGATTTTTCACTGACCAATATCAGGTCGTCTTACCAGATCAGCGCGGCTTTAACCTGTCCTCAAAACCAACCGACCTTGAAGCCTATGCGACCAAACACCTGGTGGCAGACATGATAGCCCTGAGCGATCAAATCTCCCCCGATAAACCGATCATATTATGCGGCCATGATTGGGGTGCATCGGTTGCTTATGCCATGGCCATGCGCCATCCAACACGCATTTCCCACCTCATCATCGCCAACGGTGTGCATCCCATCTGTTTCCAAAAGGCCCTATACGCAGGAGGTGAACAAACCAAAGCCAGCCAATATATGAATGTGCTCAGAGCAAAGACAAGCGAACAGCGCCTGAAAGAAAACAACTATGAACGCCTGCTCGGTATGCTCAAAAAATTCTCCAGCACCCCATGGCTGACAGATGAAATTGCAGATGAATACCGCATAGCCTGGGACCAAACAGGCGCTCTGTCCGCCATGCTTAACTGGTATCGCGGCTCGCCTATGGTCGTCCCGCAAACAGATGCCCCGCCAACCCCTTTTTCCATCACCAAAGCCATGCAGGAAAAATACACCATCGCGATGCCGCATCTGTTATTATGGGGCAAAGATGACACCGCGCTGCTGCCTCAAGCATATGCGGACCTTGGTAAGTTTTGCCCAGACCTCACCATTAAACAAACCAACAATGCCAGTCACTGGATACTACATGAGCGGCCTGAATGGGTGGCAAACAACATTCATCAATTCATCGAAAGCCAATAACAATATCTTTCAGCCCGCTGACCAGACAAGGTCCATAATTTTACCAGCCAGTTTTCAAAAATGCTCCAAACTTGAGATGTATCAAATTCAAACCAATACCAGATAGGTTAGAGAAAAGCTTCGTAAAACAAGCAGACAGACCCCCATGCCCCAAACATCTCAAAGCCCCAGCATCGGCCACAACTCAGATGACCTAACCATCGAAGTTGATATAAAATTGTTTAACTCTATCGGAAAGTTTTCAGGACCAGCCGGCCCGTTTCAAAAACTAACCCTTCCCGTTGGCTCTACAATTGGCGATATCATCAACCAGTTGCATTTGCCACTTAAGGAAATTTTTCTGGTCATGAAAAATGGCCGTGATATTTCAAGTGGCATCGTCGGTGGCCCAATCAATCTCAATGTTGAAATTGAAGACGGCGATGCCATTGCCTTTTCTGGCCCCGTCCCGTTCAGTTGGGGTTATGGTGCACCTGTTGTTTAAATAAAAAAGGTGAGACGCTAATCTCACCTTCGCATCTGTTAATCCTAAAACCGGCAATCACTTTTGGGCGGACAAACTGCAACAAATCAATCCCGGCAAACATCAAATTAGCGCAAGGTCACGCACTTTTATGATGAGAGTTCATCCGTAATTGCTGCACTTTGGCAAGAGTAATAACCGCTCCCCAATAAACAACCCAAACCGCAAGAATTATCTGTTCCGGTGCCGATCTGTAACCGGTCAGCGCGCTGACAACACCGCCCCATCGCGTACCATCATCCAGCAGCCAATCGGTGTTCCAGACAACAGATGTAAACGGAAATATGCCTAAGGAAATCAATTTATCTGTCGCTGTAACCGCAAGGGCACAACCTAATAATAACAACATGACTTCGGTAAATTTAAAGAACAACCGCCACGATAAATACCGCCCACCCAATTGTAACAAACCATAAGTAACAACCGCGATCCCAAAGCCAAGGCCAATAGAGCTTAAGATTGACAGCACACCATCTGGTTTGCTCGTTGATAACATTCCATAAACAAAAACAACCGTTTCACTGCCTTCACGCGCTACCGCAATCATCGCCAGAAAGAATATTCCCCACCAGCGTTTATGAGTGACCGCCACACCTAATCCCTGTTCCAGATTACGTTTTAATCCACGACCATTGGCCCGCATCCAAAATACCATCTGCACGATAAGTCCGGTTGCAACCAACATCATTGCAACCATAAAATAATCAAGCGTATCAGGTGGCAAAAAAGTTACAAGATTGAATATCACAAAGGCAATAGCCACCGCCACCGCAACACCTGCCGCAACCCCACCCCACAAATAACGTACCGCACCACTGCCTGAAGCATTATGCAGCAGCCAGGCATTTAAAATACCAACCACCAAAAGAGCTTCCACACTCTCGCGCCAAACGATGAAAACAATTTGACCTGACATTATTCCTACCTCTTTAACGGCATAATATGATGCAATATCACCAGATTACTTTACAACGATAACACCATGAGCGGTTTTCTGGTTTTCTCTGTATTCATCGACAAACCCATATGAACCTGGTTTAAGACCGCGCAAATTTACGGTCACTGTCATACCTGGCGCCATAATTTTTTCAATATGCAGCGCCTTGCTTTCAAATTCAGCAGGGGCAGATCCCTCATTGGACACAATAAGTTTAACCCGGGCATCCTTTGGCACTTCAACTTTGTTGGGGCTAACAACACCATCCTTGAGCATGATTTTAAATATGGCAATTTCCTGGGCCTGCACAGAAGATGGAACATGGATCGAAAGCCCTAAAATGGCAATCAACGCCGATATCGGCACAAATGCCGATGCCGATGCCAATAAACGGGAAACTACATGAAAGTGTCTCATTGAAAGTCCTCTTGTAAATGCGTATCATTCGCAACTAGAGATACCCGACTTAATTGCTCATGTATATAGTTAATTTCAATATTGAGAGATTTTCTCGTTTTCTTAAATCGAAATTACAACATAAAATACAACACTATCAACACGTTAAATAAATATTCAAAAGTTTTCAGATGATGGCAAAGCCCAATATAAACGCCCCAATATTAAGCACAAAATAGACATGCATATTACTTGCAACAGTTTGAGATCATAACCTAAACCATTAAATATGCAGATATTTTCAGCAGATTTTTTTAAAAAATTCATACCCCAACATTGCCCCGCAAAAGCGGAATGATATAGAC
>JALWJW010000182.1 GCA_026996935.1 Hyphomicrobiales bacterium | reverse complement strand
GCTGTTGTGTCCTCTGTTCAGGTTGAGGGCAATCGCAGAGTCGAACGCGACACTGTTTTGTCCTATATGCAGGTTCAGGCAGGTCAAAATGCCAATGCTGACAATATTGATGCTTCAATTAAAGCATTGTTCCAGACAGGGCTTTTCTCTGATGTGCGGATTTTTCGTCGCGGTAATGGTCTTGTCGTTCAGGTTGAAGAAAATCCAATGATTAACCGCGTTACTTTTGAGGGTAATGATGAGTTAGATAATAAAAAACTTGGTCAGGAGACGCAACTTCGTGAGCGTGTAATTTATACACGATCTCGAGTGCAAAGCGATGTTCAGCGTATTGTGGCTCTGTATCGTCGTTCCGGATATTTCAGCGCAACAGTTGAACCTAAGATTATTCGTCTTTCACAAAACCGGGTTAATCTGGTTTTTGAAATTAACGAAGGCAAAGAGACCAAAGTTAAAAGTATTAATTTTATTGGTAACAAAGACTTTAGTGACAGTCGGTTACGTTCTGTAATTAAAACGGCAGAAAGTGCCTGGTGGAAATTCTTTTCGTCATCAGATAATTACGACCCGGACCGTTTGAACTACGATAAGGAGTTGCTGCGTCGTTTTTACTTGCAGAATGGCTATGCAGACTTTCGTGTAGTTTCAGCAACGGCTGAATTGGCACCAGACGGTGAGAGTTTCTTTATCAACTTTACCGTTGAAGAGGGGCCTAAATACACAGTGGGTAAAGTTGCAATCAATACAGGTGCAACAAATTTGAACCCTCAACAATTGGATGAGGTTCTCAAACTCAAAGAGGGACAAACTTATGACGCGTCCCGTGTTGATAAGTCTGTTGAGAATATTACAATCGAAGCTGGGAAATCAGGCTTTGCCTTTGCGCGGGTACAACCACAAATTGACCGTGACGTAGAAACTCGCACCCTGAATATTACTTATGATATTCAAGAGGGACCTCGTGTTTATGTGGAGCGTATCGATATCACAGGTAACACTCGCACATTAGATAAAGTAATCCGTCGTGAGTTGCGCTTGCTTGAAGGTGATGCCTATAACCGTATTCTTATTGACCGCGCGCGCCGTCGTTTAACAGCTTTGGATTTCTTTGAAAAAATTGAATTTAAAGAACACCCCGGAAGTGCTCCAGATAAAGTTGTTCTTGAAGTTGCTGTCGTTGAAAAATCCACCGGAACATTGAATTTCTCAGCGGGGTATTCAACCGATGAAAAATTGATTGGTTCTGTGAGTATCAGTGAGCGCAACCTTTTAGGGCGGGGCCAATATATAAAATTGAATACTTCTTTGAGCTTTAAAAAGCAATCGGTTGATTTCAGCTTTACAGAGCCTTATTTCTTAGATCGTCGCATTAGTGCCGGCATTGATTTATATGCAACAAATATTGATAATAAATCTGTTGCCTCATATTCCTCGCAAAATATTGGTGGTGTTTTGCGCACAGGCTTGACAGTTTCAGATGATTTGAATGTTAGTTTAAGAGCTGGATATTCTTATCGCAGGACCACTACTCAAGGTGCATCCGTTACAGCTCCAACCATTGTTGCCGCGGCAACAAAGGATTACACAGCTATTGTTGGAATGGGATTAATTTACGATAATCTGGACAATCCGATTGATCCAATAAAGGGTTTCAGATACGAGTTCGATGCTACATTTGCCTTGCCTGGTGGGGATCAAAAATATGGAAAATATGAGAGTACCGCTTATTATTTCCATCCTTTGTTTAGGGAAGATGTTGTTCTTCGTTTAAAAGGAACAGCAGGCTATATTCATGGCTATGGTGGCAAAACACCATCACCATTAGATAAATTCCATAAAGGTGGTGAATCATTACGCGGCTTTAAACAAGCAGGTATTGGTCCTCAACAACTGGCACCTGATGGCTCAATCGATTCAATTGGCGCTTCTGTCTATGCCATTGGTTCTGCTGAAGTTACATTCCCATTGGGGTTACCTGAAAACTTTGGTATTCGTGGTGCTGTGTTTGGTGATTTTGGTACAGCCTTTGGCACCAAAGCCAAGTCAGTCGCAAATGGTGTCGGTACCTGTACAGGTGGCACATTCAGTTGTAAGGTCTTTAACAGTAAGAAGCTGCGAGCTTCTGTTGGTGGTGGTATTATTTGGAAATCACCATTTGGTCCGATGCGTTTGGATATGGCCTATGCCTTGTCAAAAGCAACCAGAGATCAAACTGAGCTTATCCGTTTTGGTGTTGGTACACGTTTTTAAAGCCGATCATAGAATTGGTATTTATCAAGCCCACACAATTTAACTTGTGTGGGTTTTTTTGTGCCATGTGTTATTGGGCGAGATATGCTTGGAAATATGAACGTATCTTTTAAATGCGTTGATGTTAGTGATATGCAATTATTACACTTTTGCCTTAAGGGAACGGGATGACGGAAGCAAGAGCCAGTTTTAGTCTGGGCAAGTGAGTTTATTTAAACATGATGCAGCCGAGCGAGATGCATAATTTTCGTAAAATAAAAAAGGCGCTTCATAACGAAACGCCCTAAATCATGAAAACAGTACCCTGGATTAATCAGCGGTTGCTGGCTGAAACGTAATCGCGAGTAACGGGACCAGTATAAAGCTGGCGAGGGCGACCAATTTTTTGCTTTGGATCCTCCATCATCTCCTCCCATTGAGCAACCCAGCCAACGGTTCTGGCAACAGCAAACAGAACAGTAAACATTGAGGTAGGAAAACCTAAAGCCCGTAGTGTGATGCCTGAATAGAAATCTATATTAGGATAAAGTTTCTTTTCTATGAAATACGGATCATTGAGAGCAACCTGTTCCAGTTCTCTTGCGGTCTCCATTAGAGGGTCATCTTTAATGCCGAGTTCGCCCAGGACTTCATGGGCGGTTTTTTGCATTAATGTGGCACGTGGGTCAAAGTTTTTATAAACCCGGTGCCCAAAGCCCATTAGGCGGAAGGGATCATTTTTATCTTTAGCGCGTTCAATGTATTCAGGTATACGATCTGGCGTTCCAATTTCTTCCAGCATGGCAAGCGCCGCCTCATTGGCACCACCATGGGCTGGGCCCCAAAGGCTGGCAATACCTGCCGCAATACATGCAAATGGGTTGGCCCCTGACGAACCTGCCAATCGAACCGTAGAGGTTGAGGCATTTTGTTCATGGTCCGCATGAAGGATAAAAATCCGGTCCATTGCACGGGTTAGGATCGGGTTTGATTTGTACTCTTCAGTTGGAACCCCAAAGCACATACGCAAGAAGTTTCCTGCAAAACTGAGCTCATTTTGAGGGTACATAAATGGTTGACCAACAGAGTATTTATATGCCGCCGCAGCAATACTAGGCATTTTGGCGATAAGCCTAATGGTTGCAAGTTTGCGTTGCTTTTCATCATTAATATCAATTGAGTCATGATAAAATGCTGACAGCGCACCAACCACACCACACATAATAGCCATTGGGTGCGCATCACGACGAAACCCTTTGTAGAAACTAAAAATCTGCTCATGCAGCATTGTGTGATTAGTAATTGTTTTTTCAAATTCTTTACGCTGTTGGTGCGTTGGTAATTCGCCATTAATCAAGAGATATGAGGTTTCAAGAAAGTCACCTTTCTCTGCAAGTTGCTCAATTGGGTAACCTCGATATAATAAAACACCATTTCCACCGTCAATATATGTGATTTTGGAGGTGGTACTTGCTGTCGCGGTAAAACCTGGATCATAGGTAAAAACATTCGCATCTGCATATAGTTTGCGGATATCGAGAACATCTGGACCCATTGTTGCGTTTAAAACGTTTAAATCATAGGTGTTCCCGTTATAAGTCAGCGTGGCGGTTTCTTTTTTTGTCATATTTATCTCCTAGCTACGTGAATTATTACATATTCGAATGTTTGAACACATTTCGAACATAATCATGGCTCTAGAAACCACAAAATGCTGCAATGCACAATAGGCTGTAGGTTTAAATGTGATCACTAATCCGTTCAATTGTCTCGGTTTTGCCCAAAATTTCCAAAACATCGAAAATTCCGGGGGAAACAGTAGTTCCTGTCAGAACGGCGCGTAAAGCGGGTGCCACTTTGCCGAGTTTTAATTCTTTACTATCAGCGAAACCTTTTACAGCATCTTTGATATTATCGTGGTTCCAGTCTGAAATTTCAACTAAGGCATTTTTCAGATCTGATAAAAACCCTTCATCAAGTTTTTCTATAATATTGGTCGCTTTTTCATCCATTGGCAATGGTCGTTTATTCACAATGAATTGCGCGCTATCAACTAGTTCGACCAGGGTTTTTGCCCGTTCTTTTAGAACAGATAAGGCTTTCAATAAAACCGGTTTTGTTTTTTCATCCAGTTTGT
>JALWJW010000181.1 GCA_026996935.1 Hyphomicrobiales bacterium | reverse complement strand
TCGCATTGGCAAGTTTGATATGGCGTTAATGCCGGGGAGAAAATATGCTGATGGTTTGGCCGAAGTTGGTTATCTTGATCCTGAAAAATCACCGCTTGTTGGTTATCCAAAACTTGAGGCCATGCAGCGGATGGGCGTGGAGCGCAAAAAGCTTTTCGACAATGATCGCCCGACCGTGGTTTATAATCCGCACCATAATCGCACGCTCTCGTGCTGGCATAAAATGGGCCGCGATGTGCTGGATTATTTTTATCAGTCTAAAGACTATAATTTAATATTTGCGCCTCATACGGTATTGTTTAAACGGTCTTGGGGCAAGGGTGAAGCGTTGCCTAAAAAGTATAAATCAACCGACAATGTGTTGATTGATACGGGCAGCATGGCATCAGCCGATATGACCTATTTACGCGCGGCTGATATTTATTTGGGCGACGTGTCCAGTCAGGTTTATGAGTTTTTGGAAACTCCGCGCCCATGTGTATTCTTGAATGCTCACGGCACCGACTGGCAGGGTGACCCGTCCTATCGCCAGTGGACGTTTGGACCTGTGATTGAGGATGCCAGCGAGCTTGATGGGGCTTTAAAGCAAGCGATTGATACCCATGAGCAGTTTAAATCTGTTCAGGTTGAAAGCTATGATTATACGTTTGAAAATTCTGATGTTACTGCAGGCGAGCGCGGTGCTCATGCTTTGGCAAAATTGGCAGGGTTGGATCGATGAGCCAATTGTTGTCACGGTTTAAAGAATGGTTGGGATGGTTTGAGAAATCTGATGAACCAACAGTCATTTTTTACGGGGCAACGCGGGCTGATTTTGATACATCGCAAGGATTGATTCAATCGTTGATTAACAACGGCGGTCGGTTGAATGTTTCGCTGTTTTCCACCCGCGCAAGCGATTGGCGGGGTAGGGGCATTATGCCGTTGCCCGTTCATTCACGGCCTGCTATGGCGGTGTTTTTATCGACAATGAAAGTGCGGTGTATTGTGGCTTTAAGTCCACTGCCTAAAGCTTTGCTTGCAGCTTGTGAAAAGCGTGGTACGGCGGTGGTTGGGACAGACTTAACGCCTGATGAAATTGTAAAAATAGTTGGTCGCGAACGTGCATGGCAACAGCGCACCAACCGACCTGTCGGACGCTATCTTGCTGAGCATTTGCACCGGCAAATTGAGGCGGGTAATGGGCGTTCAGGTAAGGTTAGGCGGTTTAATCATCTGGACGACCTCAAACAGCATTTGGGGCAGCCACAGACTATTTTATGTTTGGGCAATGGCCCATCGAGCGAAGATGAACAGGTTTTGAGTATTCAATATGATGCGCTGTTTCGGGCCAATCATTCATGGCTGGCGCGCGGTATTCTGGTTTCGCCCGATGTGGTGTTTACGGGCATGCAGGCCAGCATGAAAAAATTGACCAACACGGTGCTATGTGTGTTGGGGCAAACAACTGAAAAAGTGTTGTTGATGGTGCGGGCAAAAGCTGTGATATCAGGTGGTTTGGAATATGTGGTTGCCGGGCCCAAAACGTCTGCTTTGCCGCTTGAAATGAGTGAAGATTTTCGCCCGACAAGTGGTGCGGTGATGGTGGCGATGGCGGTGGCTTTAAAGCCGCAAAAACTGGTGATTGCCGGTATTGATATGTTTGCCCACCCTGATGGGGCATATCCTGGTGACAACAAAACACCCAACGCCTATACCGCTACTCATTCTTATGACCACGAGCTGAATTTTATTCTGGCCCAGCTTGATAAGTTTGAAGGGGAGCTGGAGATTTTGTCTGATGTTCTGGAAAAAGAGTGGCAGGCATATAAAAGGGCTTCCAGAAAACCCTAATAAGGTTTAAGAGTCCTGAATTTATAGATTGAAGGCTAGATTCATCTGGTCTGTTTTAAGAATGAAATTTAAGGAAATACGATGTTACAACCTTATCGCCCGTGGTTCATCTTAGGCGACAATAATGGTCAAATACCATTAAAGCGGCAATTACTTGGTCTCTCTGAAATTGATGTTAAGGGCAAAACATTGCTTGATGTTGGTTGTGCTGAAGGGCTGATGTGCCTGCATTTTATCGATCAGGGTGCGACCAAGGCACATGGTGTTGAAATTCGTTCGCGTGCCGTTGAGGTGGCGCAGTCGCTTGCCGGCTATACGGGGGTGAATGACAAAGCCAAATTTTGGGAAGGCGATTTAAGAAAGCCTGATCATGCGCTGTCACAGGAAGGGATGTTGTCTGAATATGACGTGGTTTTTGCGATGGCTTCATTGCAAAAAACGAAATCAAAAGCGGGTGAAGTGCTGCAAAAGATTGCTGATCGCTGTAGTGAAACGCTCGTTGTTCGTTTGCCTTTTCGTGAGATCCAGACTGGTTGGAAAACAAAAAGTGATCCAGTTGATATCTTGTCAGAAGTCGGGTTTGATTTGGACCGTGAAAGCTGTGGCTATCCAACAGGCAAGCCGCCATATGCAATGGAAGGCGGCAGTTGGTTGGCGGTGTTTAATCGTCGATAAAAATATTGAGAGTTATTAAAAGGCGTCAAAAGAGTTTGGCGCCTTTTTAATTTATACTTTAGCGATGTTTATGCCTTAACAACAATCGCTTGTGCGCTTGGAAGCTCAAGGATATTTTCCTGCTTGTCGGCAAAAAATTCATCAAAGGCTTTTTTTGCACCAGGACATGAAACTGATCCATAGTCATCACACATGATAATGCCGCCAGTTGTCATGCGATCATAGAAAAATTTCAAGCTATCTATTGTTGGATCGTACAAATCCACATCGACATGAAGGAAGGAAAACTTCATGTCTTCGACATCTTTAAAGCGTTCGGGAATCCAGCCTTTGTGAATAACCAGCATGTGCTCATACATTTGCAGGTTAGTGACCAGAATGTCTTCGCTTGAAGCCAGCGCCCCTTCGCGCCATGCGTGGTTGCCTGTATTTAGTTTATCTTTACGGGTGGGATTTGAAAGTCCTTCAAATGAATCAAATACGTGAATTTGTTTGTCTGATTCTATGCCTGTGCCTGCTAAAATAAAACGTGTAGATTTGCCTTTTCGACAACCGCATTCAGCCAATTCTCCATCAAGGTGAGCTACTGATTGTGCGGCTTTGTAAAGTGTAAAACAGCGATCATCGGGAATGCCTTCAACACCACGGGCTTTGACGCGGCGGCGGACATCGTTAAAACCTTCATCATGAGGCCAGCGAACGGTTGCTGAATAAATTGGAATTCCTGTTTTAAGGAGGAGTTTGCGAAGGATTTTTTTCATTTTTTTCATACTGTTATCTCTTTTTAGCAGTCTTGTGAAAGCGCGACCCGCTGATAATGTTGAGTTTAAAGTTAGTCGTTTGATGCTTTAAGAACATCGGCGATTTTTGCGGCGTAAATTTTATTACCGTGAGCGGCAACATGGATATCATCAAAAAAGACGTAATTTTTTGATCCATCATAAATGGTTGTAAAATTTTTGAACCAGTTCGGTTGCTTTTCACTGACGGTTTGTGTGACGAGGGAATAAATTGCTAAAACTGACGGGCCAAGTGTTTTGTATTTCCGTTTTGTTTTTAACTTTAATTCCTCAACGGGAGATTTAGTGTGATAGGCCGTTGGTTGAAGAATTGCTATAAACTTACCGCCACGAGACTGGACAAGGTCGGCGGCCATTTGCCAGTTTGCATAAAGGGTGTTTGCGACGGCTTTGGCTTTTGTGTTGTCCTTCGTACAGACAAGGGGTTGTTTATATTTGCTTTTTTTGAAGATTTTGCCCGGTAATGCAAGCAAGGGTGACAAAAAGGTATTGAAAAAGCTATGGCCTTTACTCATTTCGAGCGCACTTGCGATTTTCTTTTCTTGACCGTGACCGTTTAAGGATGTTGTAACCTGAGGGTTGCAGAGAACGTATGTGTCGACAAATCCATCATTAAATATGACAATTTCGGGCATCTGGTTTGAGGCAATGAGATTGATTAATAAATCAAGGTTTTGTCTGGATGTATAACCACGTTGAGCAAAGTTTTTGACAGTGTAATCCTTTTCTAAAACGGCCAAATATGCTGGCATTGTTTGACTGTCTTTCACGCCTCTGCCCCAAATAGGGGAAGAACCAAATATGCCAATGGTTTTTTTGTTATCAGAACTTTTGGGTTGCGGGGTTTTGCGAAAACCGTTCTCGTCAATATTAACATATTTGCTGGAGAAAGGTTTTTGTTTCCAGGCTACGAATGGGACGTATTGTTTTGGGGCTGATCGGGCATTTGCAAGTATTGCTTTTTGGTCTTTTACGCCTGCAAATGCTTGTGCGGATGCAAGGTTGCTTGAGGAAGCCTTTTTTGCTTTTATGATGGGGGTGATAAAATCATAACTTAAGGTAATGATGAGAAGCAGGAATGCATACATTGCTGCAAACACAACGAGATTATTGAAGATGTTTTTCAAATTCATAAGTCGTTCCTTGGTTAAATTTCTAAGACTGAACGGTCTTTGTAAACTGGGCGCATATCCATAAACGGTTTTTCAATGGCATAGTAAAGTACAACGGCGATTGTGGTGGTTAAGGCTAAGTATGGCAATAAGCCAAGCTCTAAATTCCGTGAGGACATTAAATAAAGCACGACAAGGTGGAACAGGTATACTGAATATGACGTACGGCCAAGCCATATTCCAGGAAATTTTGGTATGTGCTTTTGTAACGTTTGTGAGGTTTTTTCCCAGTTATATAACAGCGTTATGGCGCTGGCGAAAAAGATACTGGTGGAAACCAGGAATAGAATTTGCGTTGTGATGTTATGGGGCAGGGTAAGCGTGGCCCACAGGCTGGCTGCTAATATCACGCCAGAGCCGGTAAGGGAACTGAATAACCAGTTTTTGCAGCCTGAGCGCTGATTTAACTGAAAGAACAGGAAACCCATTGCGATGGCATCTAATCGCAGGAAGGTTGCGATGCGTACGAACTGTGGATCGGTGCCAAGAATCAGGAAGATAATTTTTAAGGAAATCAAAACGCCTATAATACCAATGGTGAGTTTTAAAACGCGATTTTTCCCTTTAGATACAAAGGGAAACATGGCAAAAAACACTGGTGCTAAAAAGTAATACCATTCTTCAACTGCAAGACTCCAAGCAATAGGATAGAAGTTGTTAACATCATAGGCGGGTGTGAAGAATTTCACAAAAAATGCGAACTGAAGGAAGTTAACAACACCAATGTTTTTCACCAAAATAGCCGAACAAATGATCGCGAGCATAAATAGGGGAAGCGTTCGCATCCAACGCCGCGCAAGGAAAATTCTGACCTGTCCTTTGCCTTCGGCAACCAGCATGGTTTGAGCAGCCAAAACAAAACCAGACAATGGGAAGAACATTTCAACAAAAATGGTTGAAAGAAATTCCGCATCGGCAATTTTGGCAGTGAACATATAATAATGACTTATGGCCACACCAAAGGCTGCTATCCCACGATAGTATTCCAGTAATACCAGCTTTTTCATATGGGTTTCTTTGATGTATGTGCAGGAATGGGCAAGGTCATAAGGTAAGGCTTATTAGAAAATTTCGTATAAGAATGGGGCAACATTTTTGCCGCCTGATAAAAACAATACAGCAAGAATAATCACAATGATGGCGATGAGCGGGAATAGCCAAGGTTTGTTTTTGCCTTTTTTTGTTTCATTTTCCATGGGTAATTTATGCCTCTGCAATGACGAGTGTTAGAGTTTTTCGCAGTAATGTATCATCGTTAGATGTCATTTGCGGTACGGAATGGTGTGAGTTGAATGTTTTAACAAAAATGGCGCACTGGTTGGGCTCAAACTCGACGATATCAAATGGTTTGAAGTTTTCGTGACCCGTCATTTCGTTCATACGGTTGAAGTTTTTACGTGTATCTATTGGTGTCAGAAATGCCGTGCCGCCACCGATCTGTGGGTCCCATTCACCTTCACCAACCATAGAAATAACCATGGTGACAAGTTTTTTGTGATGATCTGTATGGGGAAGGACGGTGCCACCTTTTGCCGGTAGCATGGAAAACTCAAAGCGGGTAACAAGAGGGATGGATTTGGAGCGTTTAAGTTTTAACCCATCGATCATGCCTTTGAGACGTGCACCAAGGGCTAGTCCTGCGTTGTTGGCTGAATGCCAGTTGTTTTTTAAACCAAGGTCAATGTTTTGTTCAAGCAGCATATCAATGACGCGATCTATGAAGGCGTTGCTTTTTGTCTCTGCATAGACCTTTGACCAAATCGGATGGCTATCAATAAACTGTTTGTATTTGTCGCCATTTTCAGTTTCTGACAAGGAATACTTATCACCCCAAACCGCTTTGTGATTGAACAGGTCGGTTGATGGCCAGTTTGCCAACATTTCCTTGTAGGTGTCTTCACTAAACAGTTTTGTAATGAGGCCATAAGGGAATGGATCGTATTTAAAACGTGGGGCTGAAAGGTTAAGAAGGTTTTGAGACATAAGGCTATACTTCTGATTTCGAGTCGTTTTGGGTCATCAATAATCCAAACGGCCCATCTAAGGGGTTGTTAATTGCGGTTCGTGTTGAGTTTTCTATAAAACATGAAACGCGCTCATCAAGTCGACAAATCACTTATTGGAGTGGTTTGCGAGGTTATAACACGAATAAAAAACTGTGGTCACGCGAAATTTGAATTTGCGGGAGAAAGCGTCAGCTTAAACAGGTTCTGCAATGCCGCGGAAGTGGAAGGAGACGGGTTTGGCTTCTTTCATGGCGTAGAACATATCAAGTTCCTTGAACTCAAAGCCTGCTTGTTTAATCAGGGCCTGAAAGTCGCGGTTGACGTTGCAGCCGCCGGCAAAATAGGGCCAGACTTTGTTGAGCATGTCTTGCATACGGGCAATTTTGGGATCGTCTGAACGTCCGTGTTCGCAAAATACCAATTGGCCACCGGGGCGCAAGACGCGGCGCATTTCGCAAAGGGCGGTTTCAATATCGGGAATTGAGCAGCCTGCCCAAGTGAGCAACACTGAATCAACACTGTTGGTTTCGAGTGGAATTTTTTCTGCTGATTCTTGCAACACCTCTAAGGGGATGTCTGAATCAGTAAAGCGTTTTTCGCCAAGTTTTAACACGCCAACGCCAGGATCAATCCCGATGATGTTTTTAACTTTATTTCGATCATAATAGGGCAGGTTGAGGCCAGAACCAATGCCGACCTCAAGTACTGTGCCCTTAGCCATTGGCACAACGATTTGACGTTGTGTGCCAATGCTATCGTGCGAGCAGGCCCAGTCAATCAGACGTGGCAAAACGTATCTGTCGTATAGGCCTGCCATGTTTTAGCTATTCTTTTTAACAGAACAGGTATTGATACCGAATATAGCATAGGGAGGACACCAGCCGATTGCTGCTGTTGCAAGCGGTACAATGCCGATCCAGCCAATCCATGAGTATTCGCTGCCGCCCATAAATGCCCATACAAGCAATGCAATACCAACAACGGCGCGGATAATGCGTTCAGTACTACCAATATTTTTGTTCATAACCAAGTCTCCTGTTTCAACTTGTCGAGAAGTTGTTTCTCAACACTTGCCCCTTTGTAGCAGTGGGCCGGTTGCATGTTTAGTGACGAGGTCACACAAGACGTATTTTTTAAAAAATTATTTCTTTTGATAATTTTCCAGTTCGGTCCGCTGCGTGATGATTATACGCCCGCGATCAAGTTCGACCAAGCCTTTTCGCTCAAAGTCTTTGAGTAGGCGTGAAACCGCTTCACGCGCTGAACCTAATTCCATGGCTATGGATTGATGGGTGGCTTTGATAATGTTGCCGTTGGCTTTGGTGATGAGATAAGTCGCTAAGCGGGTATCGAGATGGCCGAATGAAATTTCGTTGATGAGAATGACAAGCTCGTGCAAACGTTCTGAAAAAGTGTTGAAGGCTAAATGACGGAACTTTTGCGAGGTGCCGAGCAGTTCTAAGAACATGGCGCGCGGGAGCGATAAAGCGGTGACATCGGTTTCGGCAACCGCTTCAGTATCATAGTTTGAATTGGTCATCAGGCATGAGGTGGTCAGGATGCAGGTTTGACCGCCTTCAATACGGTATAAAACGATTTCGCGGCCGCTTTCGCTTGAGACAAAAGTGCGTACTGTCCCTGACAATACGATGATGTAGTTTTCGCACGAGCTGCCGGGGCGAAAAATGGTGTGGCCTTTGGGGGCGTTAATCAGGTGGGCGGCCTGGCCCAGTTTTTCTAAAGCATGAGGTTCCAGTGCTGCTAAAGAGGGTAGAACCGAGATGGTTTGTTGGATTGCTGCTGGTAAATGTGGTGTGGTCATAAGCTGGTTTAAAACTCTACCTCTAAGCTGGGGCAGCATGCGTGTGCAAGCTGTTTTGTTTGCTTTTTAAAATTGTTTCGTTGCCTGCATGCGGGTCATTGGGGATAAGGAATGACAGACATAATGAAATAAAGGCTAAGCTGGCTCCAATGAGGAAAACTGCAGCGTTGCTTTGCAGCCAGATGATGCCAAAGACAACGGGCAGGAACACTGCGGCGATGTGATTGATCGAAAAAGCAACGCCTGCGGTGGGGGCCATGTCGGCCGGATCGCCAATTTTTTGGAAATAGGTTTTGATGGCGATGGCCATGGCAAAAAAGGCGTGGTCGAGAATGTATAGTGCGCCTGCAATGGTTGAGTTTTCAACATAAGCATAGCTGATAAAAACACCAATCAAGCCGATATATTCCAAGGTTAAAGCACGACGTTCGCCCCATTTGGCAATGAAACCACCGATTTTAGGGGCAAAGAAAATGTTAAACAGGGCGTTGGCCAAAAACATGGTGGTGATTTGGGTGACGGTGAAGCCAAATTTTTCCACCATTAAAAAACCAGCAAAGACGACAAAGATTTGACGGCGTGCACCTGCCATGAAGGTTAGGGCGTAAAACAACCAGTAACGTGAGCGCAAGACAAGGGTTTTGCGTTGGATGGTTTTTTCCTGAAAATGGGGGAAGGCAAGCCATAAGAATACAGCCACACCAATCGATAAACTGCCGCCAATGATATAGATATATTTGAAATCAAGCTTGAGCACCCACCATGTTAAGTAAATCATGGCAAATGCTGAAATGGTGGCGATGGAACCTGTGGCGAGGATTTTACCCATGGTTTTTGGGGCGGTCTTTTTGGGCAGCCATTGCAGGCTCAATGACTGGTTCATGGTCTCATAATAATGAAAGCCGAAAGACATCAAAATTGTGGTGGTGAAAAAGCCGTATTCGCTGGGGAAAAAGCCTGTTGCCGCCGTGCCTGCACCCAATAAGAGCAATGAAACGATGGCGAAGGTTTGTTCGCGAAACAGATATAGAAATCCAACGGCGGTAAATGCCAAAAGCCCTGGCACTTCTCGGATGGATTGTAGCCATCCGATTTCAGCGCCAGTGAAATGGATGCGTTCGATTGCAAAATTATTAAGCAAGACATTCCAGATAGAAAAAGTAAACCCGTTAGCGGCAACAATAATCATCAGGAACATCACCGGCGTTCGCCAGCCTGATGCATTATCAATGCTTATGCTTGTCCCTCGTTTTATCATCCAAGCGGTGTAGCACGGTTTTGTTTGCAGGGTTAGTGGAAGTTTTATGCAAACAATAAGGTGAGGTTTGATTGTGTGTTCAAATGTGAGAGGTTCTAGTTGTTAAATGAAAAGGGTTGCTATTGGACTATAGGGTGGATTTTTGGTGTTTTTTGCGTTGAAATTATGTATTTTTGCCGATAAGTGGTGTCGTTGATTGATATAGGTCAATCTGATTGGTGTTTTTGCCTGACATAATCCGACTAAATTAGTCGGTAATGGTTGAATTTAACTGTGGCATAAAGGGAGGGGTTTTGGTGAGGTCATTACCGGGTAAGATTCTGAATACTCAGATTGGTGATCGTATAATTGCCCGTGATGAGGCTGGCTTTTTGCTTGAGCCTGATGATTGGGATGAAGATATTGCTTTGTTTATTGCTGGCGAAGAAAACATAGATATGCAAGACGAGCATTGGGCGATCGTGCGGTTTATACGTCAATATCTGGAAGAACATTTTGTTGCTGCTGATGCGCGGTTTGCTTTTCAATTTGTTGCAGAACAAAATGGCTTGAGTAAACGTCAGGCGCGACAGCACTTTTTTAAATTATTTCCCTATGGCTATGTCAAACAAGCCTGTAAAATTGCTGGCTTGCGCCAACCTCGCGCCTGGAGTACGGGTTAATTGTGAAATGTGATTTGTGTCAGTCGACATTTGTTTAAAGGGGAAGTGTTGTTTATGACATCGCATTTAGAGAAGCTGATTTCAGGGGTTGGCGGATTTGTTTCGATTGCCTGTGTGTTTTGGGTTTCTCATTTTTTTGAGACCAGCTTACAATTACATTTATTACTGGTGGCATCGTTCGGGGCAACGGCGGTTTTGCTGTTTGCCATTCCTCATGCGGCTTTATCTCAACCATGGAACGTGATTGGCGGTCACGTGGTTTCCGCTTTAATCGGCGTTTTTGTTTTTAAAATATTTCCCGATAATATTTGGGGCGCTGCCATCGCTGTGGGAAGCTCGATAACCGCGATGTATTATTTGAGATGTTTGCATCCGCCCGGCGGGGCAACGGCTGCCATTCCTTTTTTAAGTGGCGGCGTGGTTAACTCATATGGGTTTGAATACGCCCTTATGCCAATCGGGATTGGTGCCGTTTTAATGGTGTTGATTGCGGTTTTGTTTAATTACCCGTTTGCTTATCGGCGTTATCCGGCGGTGTTATTAAAGAAAACACGTGGAAAAAACTTGAATGAATCTGATGAGGATTATGAGCATATTTCGCACGCTGATCTGGTTTATGCGCTGAGCGAAATTGAAACATATGTTGATATTTCAGAAGATGATTTGTTGCGTATTTATGAAGTTGCCACGGGCCGTAAGCATCCTAATTTATAAACCTCTTTGATTATTAGTTTTTAAGCTTTAGCCATTGTTCAAGAAGGTGAGTGTGGTGTTTTCAAATGCCAGATTTTCAAGGTCTTGTGGGGTGATCCAATATTGAACCGTGCCGCAATTTCCAAAGCTCCAGGAAATAGCAGGATCATATTCGAACTGCATTAAGGGGAGGTGTGTTAAAGCATAGGTTTCATTGTTGTCATCAATATCGGATGGATAGCCGAACATTCTATGGTGGCCATTGATCGAGAGTGAATTGCTTCCACGGGTGACAACGCGGTGCCGTGATTTTAATATGGCGACAATCTCAGGAGGAATAAGGCTGGCTTGTTCCGCTGAATGAACAAGGCTGGCTTCGCTGGCATGGGTGGCGGCATAAGACATGGCGCGGTTGATGACAAGAGCGGGTTTTTCATTAGACTTGGGCCCGCTCATTGCAAACAGGCTGGTATTAGCGCAATGAAAGTCTAGCCAGCGCCAAAACTCACCCTGCGTTTGCACATCGGGCTTTTCCCAATGGCCAAAATAGCGAGACTTTTTTACCCAGCCGTGGGCTTCAACGGCGATTTGATTAAATAGAGTTTGTTGTTCTTGGGGTGAGCGAATTTCGCTGTAGGGATAATTCGGGTTTTTTGATAAATACTGTAACCGCTTGGTCTCGCTCCAGATTTCATTGAGCAAACTGCCAGCAAACATTTCTATGGCAAGCCAGTTATGGGGCCAGTTGTGGGAAGAGTTGTTGAACGGTCGCCAAACTTTTTGATCTGCTGTTTGGCCTGCTCTTGGTGGGTGAGGTGTAAGGCGTTTATGTAATACAGGGCTGTGGAAACCACTTAAGGCTTCTATTTGAACGTCTTGATATAACGGGAAAAAACGCTTGAAGTCTGGTGATGACAGTTCGAAAGGGTTTTGGGGTGAGTAAGACGGAACAATGGCAGCGTGCATGGGCCATTTTGGGAAGGTCTTAGGGTAATGTTGTTCCGCATTTTCGGTATGCCAAAGCCATTTAAAATCAACGCCGGGGCCTTGTGGTAAACAAGCGGGGCTGTCGGGCGGTGGGGAAATGGTTTGCCAGTTTTGCGTGTTGCCTGTTTGGTAAACAACGACGGGATTATCATTGCCTTGAACCAGGTTTTCCCAATCCATGAAAAAGTATAGAACGCCTTGGGGTGGTAACTTGTGGCTTTGTAATTGAGGCATGTCTGCGCAATTAACTTGAGCCATGAAGGTTAAGGGGGTTGATTGTGTTTGGCCGTCTTTAAGTATTTTTTCGTAGCGGGGCCAGTCAAACCCATGCGGTGCGATAGGGCATCCGCCTTGGAAGGTTAGGGATTTTAATGTGTGATCTGGCGGGTAGATACGCTGGAAGGAAATGCTTTGTTTTGCTGTTGCCTTGATTTGGGCCTTTATCCTGTCATCACTTGGCGGTAAGGGCGTAGGGGTTGTGAAATTTTCTTGAAGGTTTGTCTGGAGTTTGGGTTCTGGCTCTGGAATGGACTCGATGATTTGCGTTAATCGATCAGATGAAACTGGATCTGTTGGCTTCTCGTCAGTTCGGTCGGCGCGCCTGGTCACAAGGCGTTGTTGTTTTAAATAATAGTGCCGGGATAGTTTGCGTTTTGGCAATATGCGACGTAAGGCATCTAATAATGGCTTCATTGAGCTGACCTTCATACGAATCAATCAGCAAATTATCAATGTAAAGAGTTAAGGAGTGATGGATTTTACAGTTGGTGTGATTTTTCATGCATGTATTTTGAGGACAGAGATACTAAGGGCAATTGGAGTGGCAGAAATATGGGTATCCATTTCAGAGAAACTACAATTTATGCTGCGGAATAAAAAGCGGGAAGAAAAGATGCCAGTCGCTAAAGGGCCTGACCCTAGACTGAATTGAAAGTTGCATAATATAAAGGTTTGATGGGCATAATAGAATTGATAAAAAAGTTCGTTTACGGAGAGATTAACTTGACTGTTTTAAACTAACTACTGTTTTGACGGCATTAAGTTTCTGATTGGATTGAAAGTATGAAAGAAAAAAAGGCTCATCATCATGGAAACTTGCGCGCTGCTTTAATAGAGGCTGGAATGGAGTTGCTGCAAAGTGGAGGCCCGGCTGCGCTTTCTATTCGCAAATTGGCGGCCAAAGCAGGGGTGAGCCATGCAGCTCCCGCGCATCATTTTCCAAATTTGAAAGCGCTGCGTACAGCTTTGGCGATTGACGGATTTAAAATGTTTACCCAATCAATGGAAGATCAACTCGCCAAGGTGGATAATGATCCGCGCCGGAGAATTTTAGCGGCAGGGCGAGGTTATTTGTATTTTGCCAAAGAAAACGCGGGTTTATTTAATCTGATTTTTGGTGGCACAGAACTGGAAACCGACAATCAGGAACTTGAGGAAGCCGCAGAGCGTGCTTATGGGGTTTTGCAAATGATTGCCGCACCAATTGAGCGTGGGGAAAAGGCAAGCCCGAATGGAAATGAATCGAATGAATTGATGATTTGGTCGCTGATACACGGTTTATCGGGGTTAATGCTGACCGATAAAAGCGGGCTGATTGATGCAGATCATATTGACACGATTTTTGAAAGTATTTTACCGCCATTGCGGTTTAAAACTTAAGTGATTGAAGATGTTGCCTGTTCAGCAAACTAAACGAGTGAAGTGGCGTCTGATATTTGACGGGGCTCTTAAATACAACCAGCGTACAGACGGGCGAACGACTTTCAAATAACCGACATCGTACACAATTCCCATGAAATTGAGATCAGTGAAGTAGTCGCGTGTTTGCACGCGGGTACTGGACCAGGTTTTTTTGTGGGGGTCAGATGGAACCATTAGGTCGAAAGTATCCAAGCCGTCATTAATGGCGCTGCGTTGCGATAAATCCATGTGGAGGCGGCTGGGTGATAAATCCGTTAAATGTGCATTGTGAGCAGTAATATAGCCAAAGTGATAATTCTTGAAACGCAAACCGATCTCAAAAGAAGCGTCTTTTTCACCGGCAGCCAGGTGTGAAGCACGTGTTTCAACGGTTTGACCGTTTTCAGCTAGATTTGTAAAAAAGGTTTCAAGGTCATCACTCATAATTGGTTTTGAGTAAAGGCCGCGTTCTTTCAGCCATGTCCGCTTTTCGGTTATGGCCAGTTTTAAAGTGTTTAAAAACTTTGTGCCTTTGGAATTGATTGAAAAATCAACGGGGCCAAATTTCTCAAGAGATTTACGAATACGTTTACGGCGACGGCGTTGAGATTTGTTATAACGTGTCTCATAGGCCTTTTCGGTAGGGAATTTTTCAATCTCAAGACAGGGCGCATAATCAATATGGTTATCTGGTTGTGCGTGTTGTTTTAAAAAGTCGGCAATATAGGCATCTTCTCGCACGTGACGGAAACGAACTGAGTTGGCTTTGGGGTGACTTTTTATTTGCGCAAAGCCAAGGTTCAAGACCTCTTGTGTGTTACAGGATGGATCAAGCAATACATCGCCATATTGTGAATAAGGCTCTGAAAGCCAGCGTAAGATATGAAACGGGCCCGAGCAGGTGGTCATCATTGGCCAGATGAGCACGCATTTGTTGTTTTGTGTGATGGTTACAATGTAAATTTTATAGCAATCATTATCGCTGGCGCAGCTTTTTACCCAGTTTGAACACCAGTCATAAGTTTGAAAAACATTGGTCGGTTTGGCGCAGCGGTCTTCAAGTTGACGCCATTCTTTCTCAAATTGAGATATATGATGCAAATTTGTGAGGATTTGTACTTTGTAGTTGCTTTTTGTTGTGGTTGCCAACTGGTTGGATGCCAGTTGATTAGTGGCCGCTAAAAAATCCAGGGCTTTTTCTATCCCTTTGTTTTTATCTGTAATTTCAGCGCTTTGCCTTTGCGCATTGCTTGCAACTGAAAACATTAACCCGCTCACTTTGTTTCTATTCTTTGTTTATGACCGATAAACCTAACGAAATGGTTTCGTTGCCGGTTCATATTTCATGCAAATACACGCAAATTTGATGCCAAGTGTTTTAATGGTTAATAATTGGCTGACTTAGAGCGAGTTGTGATTGATGTGGAGTGAGACTAAGTTGAGTGGTTAGACTTTATCGCAAAAGCTCTTTCATGGCGGCGTCTATGCCTTCAAGGGTGAGGGGGAACATGCGGTCTTCGATGATTTCGCGGATCATTGAGATGGAATGGGTATAATTCCAATGCTGTTCTGGTGATGGATTGAGCCAAACAAGTGAAGGATAAACCTGGGCAATGCGTTGCAGCCAAACCCCGCCAGGTTCTTCGTTCATATGCTCAACCGAACCGCCCGGATGTGAAATTTCATACGGGCTCATTGAGGCATCGCCAACAAAAATGACTTTATAGTCTGAGCCATAAGTGTGGAGCACATCCCAAGTGTCGAGTTTTTCAGTATAGCGGCGGTGATTTTGTTTCCACACGCCTTCATAAACGCAATTGTGGAAGTAAAAATATTCCATGTGCTTAAACTCGGTGCGCGCAGCAGAGAATAATTCTTCACACGAGCGAACAAAATCATCCATAGAGCCGCCGACGTCAAAAAAGATCAAAACTTTTACGGCGTTGCGGCGTTCGGGAACCAGTTTTAAATCCAGATAGCCCTTATTGGCGGTGGAGCGAATTGTACCGTCAAGGTCGAGTTCTTCTGCGGCCCCTGATCGGGCGAACTGGCGCAGACGGCGCAGGGCTATTTTAATGTTACGTGTGCCCAGCTCCACGCTGTCATCAAGGTCTTTAAATTCGCGTTTGTCCCAAACTTTGATGGCGCGGCGGTGGCGGCTTTTGTGCTGGCCAATGCGAATGCCTTCAGGGTTATAGCCATAGGCACCAAAAGGGGAGGTGCCGCCTGTACCGATCCATTTATTGCCGCCTTGATGGCGCTCTTTTTGTTCTTCGAGACGCTTTTTCAAGGTCTCCATAATTTTGTCCCAACCGCCCAGTGCTTCAATTTCGGCCTTTTCTTCTTCGCTCATATAGCGTTCGGTCAGGGCGCGTAGCCATTCATCGGGAATTTCGGCGGTTAAGTCTTCAGAAGTTGATTCAATACCTTCGAATACTTCACTGAAAACTCTATCAAATTTATCTAAGTTGCGTTCATCTTTGACCAATGCAGAACGTGATAAATAATAGAAGTCTTCCATGCGATAATTGGCGACTTGTGCTTCGAGTGCTTCCATTAACATCAAATATTCTTTTAATGTGACGGGAAGCCCGTGGGTCTTTAGTTCGTAAAAAAAGTTGATGAACATGGAGCTATTTCTTATCGTTGTTTTGCTTTTGGGCAAGGTAATCAAACACCTGTTTGTCGAGGCGTTTGAACCAGCGTTTTACCCGTAATTTATTGACATCAAAATCGTGCCGTCCATATTTTGCCCGACTGTAAACCGCTAGCGTTGAATGGGTTTTATCTATGGGGATAAACTTAATGGTGATACGGTCAGGGAATTTAAAAAAGGCACTGGACTGTTGATAGACTGCCAAGTTTTCATCGCCTGTTGTGTGGATTTTAATCAGGCGTTGTTCTGGTTTCAAAGCCTCATCAAGCAAGGTTTTTAGCTCTTTAACTGATACGGGATATTTGGGTGAAATTTCGTGTGGTGTATCGAGGCAATAATCTTGCGGGCAAACGAGATATTGATTGGGTTTGTCGCGTAAAATATGTTTGGTGAAATCAATCGGGCGGTCAAAATCATCAGCAGACATGATAAGTAAAACAATTGATATTGCAAATATCAGGGCTATAAACCCGAAAATATACCACATGATTTTCATTTCCGTTTTGCTAAGGCCCAAGGTTTTGTTTATCAGATGTAGTGACTCATAAAACAGTTTCCAACAATAATCGAGAAAAGAAAGTCATCAGCGTGGCCAACAAGAATAAGGCAGGCAACCTGTCGCCAGATAAGTTCACCGCTTTTATTGGTGGTGCAC
>JALWJW010000180.1 GCA_026996935.1 Hyphomicrobiales bacterium | reverse complement strand
CGCTAAATCCTTGCGGGGGATTATGAAAAAAGTCTCCGCTGGCGCGTGTCAGTCCGATTATTAGCGGTGGTCCATAGGTTGGTAAATAGACGGCTGCTGAACGTCCTGTTGCATGATAGCCTGGTTGGCTTTCAGCTTCCAAGAGGATGATTGATTGGGATGATGTCAGGTCGCTTGATAATTGATGTGCCAGTGATGCCCCTGCAATGCCAGCGCCAATGATGATGATGTCTGCTGATGTGTTCATTCAGCGACCTTAAATCTATTTGGACTTGTCTTTCAAGTCCTGATCTTTAAGCGCTTCATTGACTTTTGAATAGTCGGGTAAAATCGGATTCCAGAATGAAAAATCATCTTTTTCGGGGCGGTCAAATTCGACATTTTTGGGCAGGCCCAGGTTCTCTTGCAAGTAGGCCGACAGACCGCCACAAAAATGGGAAATGTTACCGCAGACATCGCACAAATTATAAACACGGCCATCAATACGTCGAGGCCGCCAGCCTTTGGGCATGGCGCGTTTCAAATCGGTTGGGCCGTTGGTTTCAAGTTCAACTTCTTGTTTGCAGGCTTGGCATTGAATTTTCATGTATTGGTTTCCGCTTGGGTGGAAGTTTTTCCCACTCTAATCAACAGCATGAATATATTCAAATATCTTAATGCCACAGGTTGGTGAGCAGTTAAAACGTATTGTTAAAGCTCATCTGCCTGTTCGTCAGCCTGCGGGCTGATGGTACGCATCATGGAAATGCCAAAGAAGTAAATTGAGGCAAGCACCCAAAGCCAAAAGACAATGGGAGATGCTTGCTGGGCTTTGTTTACTTCAGGTGAAATTAGCATTAAGCGCAAAGAGGTTGCAGCCCAAAGCACGGTTACCGGCAAGGTAATGTGACGCAGTTTGCGCACGCGTAACGGGTGAACAAATTTGATCGGGACAAATGTGAGAATACCGCAGACGATAATGACGGTAAAATTGACCCACTGCGAGGATTGCATAATATAAAAATAAAGGACCAGCAAGTTCCATAAGGCTGGAAAACCTGAGAAATAATAGTCTTTGGTTTTGACCCCTGTGTTGGCAAATGTGTAAAGCGAAACAGCCATTATACCAGCAGAAACATAAATTTCTGTGCCGGGTGGAACAATACCAAACCAATAAATCATCATGGCAGGCACGGCAACATAGGTGAAATAATCTATGACGTTATCAAGGGTGGCACCATCAAATTGGGGGGTGAGTTCTTTAACCCGGGCTGCGCGCGCCAAGGTGCCATCAATACCATCAACAAAAAGGGCAAAGCCAAGCCACATAAAGGCAGAAAGTTTGTCGCCTTCTAAAATAGCGATGAGGGCTAAAAAGCCAAGAACGATACCAGAGGCGGTAAAAGCGTGAACCGCCCAAGCAGCGGCAACGTCACGCTTTGGATGTTCGTTACTCATTTTTCGGCCCCATTGTTGTCATTTGCGCGCTTTTGAGGGCGAAATGATTATCCGTCGAAATTGTAATTTACACCAGAGTTTTCGGGGGCGAAAGGGTTAAGCGGCGATTTGTTCGAGTTGGGCCAGTAAAATGGATGGATCAAAGGGTTTGTTCAAGATGCCTGTTACGGACATATCGCGCATTGATTCAAGAGATTCGGCGTGTTCTGCGCCATGGCCGGTGATTATAATAGTCGGCACACCTGCGTTGTTTTTCTGCAATCGCGAATAAACTTCAATGCCGTCTATTACCGGTAATTGCAGGTCCAAGATCATGACATCGACGTTGGTTTGTGAAGAAGATACAATATCAATGGCTTCCTGGCCGTTATTGACCAGCTTACATTCGTAACCTGAATGGGAGATAATTTCAGCCAATTGCGGGCCAAAATCGGGATCATCTTCTGCAATCAAAACAATGCCAGCCGGTTTTACGTCTTCCAGCATTGTCAAAACTTTTTGAGGTTCAACCGGCTTGCCCAAAACGCCCATGGCACCGTGGTCAATGGCTTGTTGGACCAATTGCTCAACGCTATAGCCAGTCATCATAAAGACTTTTGCACCCGGTTTAATGCGGCGAATTTCAAAAAAGCTTTCAACGCCGTTTTTACCGGGCATCATGATGTCCATGAATGAAATATCAAAATCCTGTTCGGTGTAAGCTTTAATTGCATCTTCGCCGGAATATGAAACAGTGACATCGTGGCCTTCCATTTCGAAAAGCTCTGCTAAAGAATCTGCGGCATCCTCATCATCATCAACAACAAGAATTTTTAAACTTTTTTCAACCATGTCTCAGTCTCCCCACTGAATGCATTAGCTCTATGAATATACCTCCTTATGCATGATGAACATTAAGATAGACTTTATGCGGATTGTTTTTTTATTGAATTATTTTGGTAATATTAAAGGCTTCCTTAACGCTGTTGGCGTAATTGAAGCATTATAACTTAAGACATTGTTCTTTCGAGTTTTAATGAATTTTAGTCAGAAAGGTGGGAGATATGACTGAACAACACACACAAAGTGGTGGAACTGCGGTTGCTGGCGGCAGTGTTCAGCGTGTTCGTGTTCTCGTGGTTGATGATGAGGTTTTGGCGGCTGAAGGTGTTCAGGACATCTTAGAATTGGAAGGTCATATTGTCGGCATTGCCCAGGATAAAGAATCTGCATTGCAGGCAGCTAAAATGATGGCCCCTGATCTGGCTCTGGTGGATTTGCGCCTTAAAGAAGAGTGGGGTCTTGATGTTATTACCGCTTTGAATGAAGTATTTCCCAATCTTTTGTGTATTGTACAAACAGGTAATTCCGACTCAAATGTGGTGATTGATGCGCTGCGTCATGGGGTTTATGATTATTTGGTTAAGCCATTTCAACCTGATCAATTGTTGCGGGTTACGGCGCGGGCGGCTGAAAAAATTACTTTGGAACGTGAGCGTGTTGAAATGATGCGTGAATTGGCTAAAGCAAAAGAGCAGGCTGAGCTTGCCAGTATTTCTAAAACCGAATTTCTAACCCGTATGGGTGGGGAGCTTGGACAGCATTTTTCAACATTGGTTGATTTATCCTCCACTATGGCCCAGGAGCGACTTGGCCCTATTGGCAATGAAAACTATACAACGTGCGCGCGCGGTATTGCGGCTGGTTGTGCGCGAATGTTAAATAATATGCGCAATATTGGTGAATTGGGTTTGCTTGAAGGTGGGAATAAATCTGTAAATGCCACTGATTTTTCACTTGTCGATGTCGTGCAAGAAGCTGTGAGTCATCATCAGGCGATGATTAATCAAAATCAATTGCAGGTCGAAATATCAATTGAAGAGAATATTCCCGCTATTCAAAGTGATCGTGGGCACTTTGTCTCGATCGTGGACCACCTGGTATCAAATGCGGTAAAATTTTCTCCCGTTGGCGGACGTATTGGAGTGAGTGCGCGCATGGATGAGAAGGGTGATTTATGGTTGCAGGTTAATGATCATGGTCAGGGTATGCCTGATGATCAGATTTCTGTGGCAATGGCTCCGTTTGGCCGCGCGGTTGGCGGTGATGGTGCTGTGTCAAATGCCGATCCGTTTTGTGCCGGGCTGGGTTTACCTCTGGCGCAGCGTCTTACTCATTTATTGGGTGGTAAACTTGGTATTAAGAGTGTTGTCGGGGCTGGAACAAGTGCCCGGGTTTTCTTTCCACGTGATCAGGTGTTTGAATTTGCCAAGCGGCGAAGTGCAGTTTTGTAAAGATTTGCCGGTCAAATGTGTGTGCGGGTAAAAAGTTTTTGAAATTTCACCTTATGTGGCTTTGTGGATGTTGACTTTTAAAGGCAATTGCTCTTATGGTGCGCGCAATCTTATCGGGGCGCGTGTGGCGTCCTTCATTTTTTTATCAGGTGTTCCGACATGAAAGTCCGTAGTTCTATTCGATCATTGGCAAAACGTCATCGTGACAACCGCGTTATTCGTCGTCGCGGTCGTATTATGGTTATTAATAAAACCAATCCACGTTTTAAAGCCCGCCAAGGTTAATTCCTTTTTAGGTGTGCCTTGCAGTTTTTGCACGGTAAATGATTTACAAGTCACCAGAATGAGCGCTAAACTGTTTGTATGAAGCAAATCAGTTTAATAGCGCTCGTTTTTTTGTTGGCTTTGCCATTTGTTGCGGTTCAAGCTGAACAGAGGCAGAAGATTGAGAAATCTTCACCATCAAAACCTTTAAGCCAAAAAGATAAAAAAGCACTCCAGGAAGAAGTACTCGATAGGGTTTTTGGGCAGCTTCATGTCGAAAAAGATCCCGCTAAAGCCAAGGTGCTGACCAGAGCCATTTGGCGAATGTGGGCAAAATCGGGAAGTGATACGGCTGATTTGTTGTTGCAGCGCTCGGGAAAAGCGATGCGGGCCGGGCG
>JALWJW010000179.1 GCA_026996935.1 Hyphomicrobiales bacterium | reverse complement strand
CCCCGGTTATCGGGCTGTCATAAATAATCGCAGCTTGTTCTCCGCGCCCCGCCTCAACATGGCGATCAACACAATTATAACACGTGTTACATTGCGCCCCGACAAACCATCGGCCATAAACGCCCACATCAGCATCAAAGGTTTTATCAGCAGGTTTAAACCAATCTATTTCCCTGGCCTGTTCAGCCCAAAAGCCCTCACCATCTGCTTGCCAGCTTTTATAAACATCATAATACTTGCTCATGGTGCGCCTCATTTATCAAAAATTCTATTACGTGAACTCTATACGTTTTCGACAGCCTTGGCCCTAAGACATTGGTTTAAAGTCACATAAAAAGCCAAACACATACCAAAATCTCTTAGATTCTTTCCCTAACTTTACGAAAAATCAATGCAATTGCGCCATATTGCCCGCTTCAATGACGTGCAGGGTAAAAAAAATGAGTCAATTAACAGATAATCAAACCGTTAATCTGGGCTTGTTCGCGCGCCTGAAACAAAACTCTTTCATCATTTTGCTGATGAGCTCGCTGTCAGCTCATAGCATATACATCATTTTTGCCGCTTTTTATTTTGGGGCATATCTGGCATTAATTCAGTATTTCCCACCAGCAAAACCGAAAGCCTATTTATTAATGATTGGCGGCATGCTGGTTTCCAATTTTGCATTTGCTCTTTTCGCATTACTGTTTCATCGGATTTACAATGTTGCGAGATACCAAAAGCCCAAAAGTCCCACAATCGCAATCTTGAAAGATTATTGGAAATTCATTTCCACTCCAAAAAACATCGCTCTCGGCCTCCCCATAATCCTCATTATGGCGACCTTTTCTTTTATTTATGTGCAATTTAAAAACCACATCCCTCACGTCATTCCCTATTCCTGGGACCAGGCTTTCTACAATCTCGATAAAGTCATTCATTTTGGCAAAAGCCCGTGGGAATGGTTACATCCTGTTTTTTCATCCAACCCTTATTTTGTTGGCGCTTTAAACTTCAACTACAATATGTGGTTTATCACTATGTGGTTGATTATTATCTCTTACGCGTTAATGACTAAAAACCCCATTTTACGTACGCGCTTTTTCATTGCTTTCTTTTTAATTTGGACCATTGGCGGCAGTTTAATGGCCACGTTACTTTCTTCTGCCGGCCCTGCCTTTTATAGCCGCCTGGATCTTGGGGCAGATCCTTATGCCCCGTTGATGGCGTACCTGCGTCATGTCAATGAACTCTATCCTGTTTGGGCCTTAAATTTACAAGATACAATGTGGCAGGCCTATAACGGCCACGGCATCGATGTTGGCATTTCTGCCATGCCATCCATGCATAATGCCACATCACTGTTGTTTGCCATCGCAGCTTTTCAAATCAGCAAACGCGTTGGCTATATCGTTAGCACCCATACCTTTCTTATCTTTTTGGGATCAATTTACCTGGCTTGGCACTATGCCATTGATGCCTATGTTTCATGGGGTTTAACAATCACCATTTGGTATATTTCTGGATATATCGCCCGCTGGTGGCACACCCGCCCGCAAGCTCAACAGTTTGACCGCATCTCAGCCAACAAAAACACTGGAATTTAAACACCATGAAAGTATCACAGCCAGTAATCTCGTTGTCTACAAATAAATCAACAGGCATATTTCCCCTCTTGTTCCAGAGTTTTAAAACAGGAGCAAAACAACACAGCCTCATTCTTATTACCATCACTATAATTATTGCTTGCCAATTTCTCTTTTTGCGGACACAACCAAACTTTCTCTCGGCTGGATATTGGGATTATTTAAGCACTGCTTTTAAGTCCACTCTAATCTTTGCATTTCTGATTTTACTCATTCAGCAATTCTATCTGGCTCATAAAATGGGCTCTGCAAGCCAACCAACAAGAACAATTATCCGCATTGTACTCAAAGAAAAAACGGTCTGGATAAAGCTGGCCAATGCCCTTCCCACTTTGTTGGCATTTCCAACCTTTATGTTTTTCTTTGCCGAAACAAAAGGTAATATTCCCATCCTAAATCCATTCTCATGGGACCAATACTTTGCAAACCTAGATAAAGCGATACACTTTGGAAGTCATCCGTGGGAATGGCTGCATCCTGTTTTATCCCAAAGCAAACCTTTGGTCATGTTGCTTCAACTTAACTATAATCTTTGGTTTATTATTGTTTCACTCATGTGGATCATCCCATTATTAATGATGAGGGCAGGACCAAAAAAATCGGCTTTTCTTGTCACCACAATATTAACATGGACCATTGGCGGTGTTGTATTTGCCATAATGCTATCATCGGCCGGGCCTGCGTTTTACGGCAAACTGGGTATACAACCTAATCCTTACGAACCATTACTCCATCATTTACAACAGCTCAGTCAAACACCGCTGTTTGTTTTACAAAAACAATCACAATTATGGCTTTTATTCCAGGAAAATTCCGGTTTTAATGCCATTTCCGCCATGCCTTCAATGCATAATGCTATGGCATTTCTATTCATTCTTTTTGGTTATTCAATCAATAGAATTTTGGGTCATGTTTTACTGGCACATGCTGTACTCATTTTTATTGGGTCAATCTATCTGGCTTGGCATTATGCAGTTGACACATATGTTTCAATCGCTCTTGTTTTAGTATTGTGGAGCTTTTCCCATTATGTCGCCAACAAGTGGCACGCAAAATTTCCAACACCATCTTAAAGAAAACGCTACAAACTGTTTGTTCGATTTTCAAAAATAATCCATAAAAAGAGAAACACTTTGCTAAACAGTTTAGCAGCACAATGAAAAGATATTCTGTTATTTCTGTTTAGGGTGTATCGCGTTTGCTTGGTTTCAAACATTCACTTACTCACCTGAGGCAGGGCTTGCATGGCACCCGCTCAGGTCCAGCAAGTTGAATTCAAATGAACGCGTCACGCACTAAACGGCTAAACTGTTAAGCAAAATGGAAACCCCTCACTATTAACCAGGATTTGCATCATGTCTTCACCTTCAGTTTACGCTTCCGATCTTGATAAAAATCAGGCCAACTTTCAGGCCTTAACCCCGATCAGTTTCTTACAGCGCTCGGCTGGTGTTTACCCTGACTACCCCGCCATCATTCATGGCAATGCCAAAATCACCTATGCGCAGTTTTACCGACGCAGCCGACAATTGGCTTCAGCTTTAGTTAAAGCAGGCATCCAAAAAAACGACACGGTTTCAGTTATTCTTGCCAACACCCCACCAATGCTTGAAGCCCATTATGGAGTGCCTATGATGGGTGCAGTCCTGCACAGCCTCAATACTCGCCTTGATGCAAAAGTGCTGGCCTTTCAACTCGACCACGCCAAAAGCAAAGTGCTGATCCTTGATCTTGAATTCTCCGGCCTTGTCAAACAGGCCCTTGAACTGATGCAAGAACCTACACCTGTTTTGATTGATTATGTCGACCCCGAATTTGACGTTGAAGGCGAGCGCCTAAGTGAACTTGAATACGAAAACTTTATTGCAGCAGGTGATCCAGATTTTGATTGGCAATACCCCGATGATGAATGGGATGCCATTTCCCTCAATTACACATCAGGCACCACTGGCAACCCTAAAGGCGTCGTCTATCACCATCGTGGTGCCCACCTAATGGGCTATGGCAATGTCATCGCCGCCAACTTGCCCAAGCACCCTGTTTATCTGTGGACCTTACCAATGTTCCATTGCAATGGCTGGTGCTTTCCCTGGTCTTTATCGGTACAGGCAGGCACTCATATATGTTTGCGCTGGGTACGACCTAAAGCCATGTTTGATGCCATCGCCGACCATAAAGTCACCCACCTTTGCGGCGCGCCGATTGTGATGTCTACGTTACTCAACGCGCCCGAAGATGAAAAACGCCCCCTGCCTCACACGGTTGAATTCATCACCGCCGCCGCTCCACCGCCTGAAGCGGTTTTAGCTGGCATGGCCGATGCAGGTTTTAACGTCACCCACGTTTATGGCCTGACCGAAAGCTATGGCCCCGCTGTCGTTAATGAGTGGAAGGCAGAATGGAACAACCTGCCCGATGATGAACGCAGCACTAAAAAAGCCCGTCAAGGCGTGCGCTATCCAGCCCTTGAAGACCTGTGCGTGATGGACCCAAAAACAATGGAAAAAGTCCCAGCTGACGGTGAGACCATGGGCGAAGTTATGTTCCGTGGCAACATTGTGATGAAGGGCTATTTACGCAACCCAGATGCAAGTGCAGAAGCCTTTGAAGGCGGTTGGTTCCATTCGGGAGACTTAGGCGTGATGCACCCTGACGGCTACATCCAACTCAAAGACCGCTCCAAAGACATCATCATATCTGGCGGTGAAAACATCTCCTCAATCGAGGTTGAAGACACCCTCTACAAACAC
>JALWJW010000178.1 GCA_026996935.1 Hyphomicrobiales bacterium | reverse complement strand
CTGACGTGTTACGTTCAAGTACATGGCACAACGGTAAGAAACATAATTGCTCATCGCTCATCTCGGGTTTAAAAGCATATAAAACCGCCGATTGTGTTGCCATAATATTTTGCTGGCTAACCATCGCGCCCTTGGGCTTGCCCGTGGTGCCTGATGTATAAATCAGCAGGCCAATGTCTTGTGGTTGTGATTTGGCAATTTCTTCTTCAAATAAATCAGGTGTCTTTTTTAGTTGTTGTGCACCCAGCTCTATTAAGTCAGACAGAAAGATAACTTTATCATCTTCAAAGTCATGTAAGCCATCAGAGTCAAAGACAATCACTTTTATAAGATCGGGAACCTGCTCTTTAATCTCAAGATATTTATCAAGCATTTCATCATTTTCAACGAACAGAAATTTTGTATTTGAATCGTTGATCAGATAAGCACACTGGCTAGGTGAATCTGTGGTGTAAATACCAGAAGCGATGCCGCCCACACACTGCACCCCCATATCACAATAAAGCCATTCCTTATTGTCCTCAGACAAAATCGAAACCACGTCTTTGCGCTTTAGCCCAAGGGAAATTAATCCAAGACCAATAAGTTGAGCATTTTGGTAATAGTCATCCCAGCTATACGATTTCCAAATGCCTAAGTCTTTCTCGCGGTGCGCAGTGCGGGTGGTGAGTTTTTTGCAGCGCTTTGAAAACAGCTTGGGAATTGTATCACAACCATCAATAAAAAATGGGCCATGTAAAAGATCAGCATTAACCGAAATACCATCAATGATGTTTTGAGCGGGCAAAGATGATGTGTTCATATTATCCATCCCCCTATCGCCAGGTCTTGCGTTTTTTCCAACGGCGCTGATCGCGTTGGGTTTCTTCTTGAACACCAAGATAAAACTCTTGAATGTCTTCTGATGCTGCAAGGTTTTGTGACGTATCAGCCATCACAATCCGGCCAATTTCCATAACATAACCATAATCAGCAACGCTAAGCGCGACACGGGCATTTTGCTCAACCAGCATCATGGTCACACCTTGCTCTTTATTTAGACGTGAGATGATGGTGAAAATTTCTTCAACCAATAATGGACTGAGCCCAAGGCTTGGTTCATCCAGCAACATCAATTCAGGCCTGGCCATCAAGCCGCGGCCAATTGCCAGCATTTGCTGTTGCCCGCCCGATAAGGTGCCAGCTTGTTGTTTGCGCCGTTCGGCCAGAATCGGAAAGTATGAAAATACCATTTCTCGATCTTGTGCGATTTCAGTTTTATCATTGCGTACATAGGCACCCATGGCGATATTTTCTTCAACCGTCATTAAGGGGAAAATCTCTCTGCCCTCTGGCACATGCACCAGCCCCTTGCGCACAATTACATCAGGATCAGCCCCGGTAAGGTCTTGTCCATAAACTTTGATCGAGCCTTTTTGTGGCATCATTACCCCAGAGATGGATTTCAGCAGGGTGGTTTTCCCTGCACCATTTGCCCCCAGCACAGTAACCAATTGGCCTTTGCGTACTTGTAAGCTCACCCCGCGAATGGCCATGATTGGACCATAATAACTCTCAAGGTTTTTAACATCTAAGACGGGTTGCTGGGTCATTTAGCCAATTTCCCCCGTACCAAGATAAGCCTCGATAACCGCTGGATGAGATTGCACCTGGGCCGGTGTACCCATGGCCAGTTCTTTGCCATCAGCCAGCGCCAAAACATGATCGCTTACCGATGCCACAAGGTTCATATCGTGTTCAACCATCAGCACGGTAATGCCCATTTGTTTTTTTATGTCTTCGATCCAAAAAATCATATCCTGGGTTTCTTCAATCGAAAGACCAGAGGCCGGCTCATCTAAAAGCAAAATGCGCGGTTTGGTGGATAAGGCCCGCGCCAACTCAACAACTTTTCGCACGCCATAAGGAAGCCCGGCAATATATTTGTCGCGATAAGGTTGCAGGTCTAAAAAGTCGATCACTTCTTCAACCGCCGCGCGGTGAGCTAATTCTTGCCGATGTGCGGCAGGTGTGAACAGCATTTGCGATAAAATACTGGTATTGCGATGGCGGTGCCGTCCAACCAGTAGGTTTTGTAAAACCGTTGCCTGCTCAAACAATTCGATATTTTGAAACGTGCGGGCAACACCAAGCGATGGCACTTTATCAGGTGCCATGCCTAAAATGCTTGTCCCTTCAAATTTTATGTCACCCTCATTAGGAGTATAAAATCGTGAGATTAAATTAAAGATTGTTGATTTGCCTGCTCCATTTGGGCCAACCAGCGAAAACACTTCACCTTCACCAACCTCAAACGAGACCTTATTAACCGCTACCAAACCACCAAAGCTGAGCGTCACATTATGTAACGATAAAAGACTCATTTCAAACGCTCCGTTTTTAGATAGGTTTTCTGGCGCTTGAACATATTCTTGCGGTAGAACGGGAACATTTCAAAATAAGTGCGAATTTTAAACCACAGACCATAAATGCCCGTTGGTTCAAACAAAATAAACAGCAAAACAATCAGGCCAAAAACACCAGCCTCAATGCCCGGGATATTTGTTGCGCTAAACCCGGTTAAATCGGTTATCCAGCCACGAGAAATAGCGATGAATTGCGGGAGAAGGGCAATCACCAAAGCCCCGAAAAAGGCTCCATGAATAGACCCTAGCCCACCAATTACGATCATTAATAAAAGTTGGATTGAGAGAAAAATATTAAATGTCTCATGATTAAAGGCACCGGCAAAATGCCCCAGAAGCGCCCCGGCCAAGCCAGCAATGCCGGCAGAAAATCCAAATGACAAAGCCTTGGTTCTGGTGACATTAATGCCCATGGCCTGAGCTGAAATTTCAGAATCACGTACCGCTGTAAATGCCCGTCCTGTCGGGGTTCGCAGCAGATTTCGATACATGAACAAAATGGCAAACACAACGGTTAAGACAAGGTAATAAAATAACCAAGGCGTTCCGTAGCGATCAATCTCAAGACCAAAAATACTAATTGGCGGTGCAACCAGTCCCGTCACCCCACCTGTCCATGGTTCGGCAATAACAATAAAGTCTTCTGTCAGGATCGATATGGCTAGTGTTGCGATAGCCAAATAAACGCCATGTAATCGCAATACGGGCAAGGTGATAAGAACGCCGATCAACCCTGCTGTAATACCAGCCAAAGGAAGCGATAAGACGAACGGCACACCGCGCTCTAATAAAATTACATTGAAATAACACCCTGCTGCCATAAATGCGGCATGGCCAAGGCTGGCTTGCCCTGTGTGCCCTGTAAGCAACATCAGCCCCATGCCTGCAATGGCCCAGATTAAAACATTGGTTGCCTCGCCAATGAAAAATTCATCCAGCAGAAACGGTAGAGCAATAACAATGGCAAACAACAAAAGATACCAGGCCATTTGCTGCTTATGTTTAAACAACCCGATGTCTGCATCATAAGAGGTTTTAAAAACAAAACGCATAAGAGCTACACTTTCTTTTTCTGCATTTGGGCAAACAGGCCGGCAGGCTTGAAAATGAGGACTAAAAGCAAGATTGTATAAGGGGCAATTTGTGAATAACCCGCAGCAATATAACGCGAGGCAAATGGTTCGGTCAGGCCAATAATCAGCCCACCAATCAAAACGCCCGGCAAGGAGCCAAATCCGCCGATTACCGCTGCTGCAAAGGCCTTGATGCCGAGTAAGCCGGCCGATGGGTCAATCGCCCCCTTTGCAGCAAATAAAATGCCGGCAATAGCCGAAACCATGCCCGATAGTCCCCAGATAAAGCCATGAACACGCTTAACAGGAATACCCATATAATAGGCGGCCAGTTGGTTTTGTGATGCCGCCTGCATCGCAAGCCCAAGTTTGGTTTTTGCAAAAAATAAAAATAGCGATCCGGTAAGGAGCAAAGTAACGATAATAATAGCCACTTCATCTGCCCCCAGAACCAACCCGGCAAAACGGATATCTTTACCGGCAAGCGGAGATTCAAGAGATAGCGGATCATGCCCCCAAATGGCTCCCGCCAGAAAGCGTAAAATAAAGCCGATGGCGATGGTCAAAATAACTACAGAAATCTGCGATTGGCCAAACATCCGGCGAATAATAACCCGCTCCAGCAAATAACCAAACACACCCATCGTCATAATGGCGATAATGACCGAGAGCCAGAATGGCAAATCGACAAAATCGGCATTAGTCAACCAGATGGTGATGAACGCCCCGAACATCATAAAGTCACCCTGGGCGAAATTAACCGCTTCGGTGGCTTTGTAAATCATCACAAAGCCAAGGGCAATCAGGCCGTAAACACAGCCATTCGCAAGTCCGCTGATTACCAGTTGAAGTACGTCCAAGTCGTTTCTCCCCAGATCAGGCCTTGAAATCCTGTTGTGCACATAAGTGCAAAACAGCCATTATCAGGCGCTG
>JALWJW010000177.1:7723-17062 GCA_026996935.1 Hyphomicrobiales bacterium | reverse complement strand
TCGCTTAGTGTTGATGAGCCAGAAACTACTGACCCAGATTTATCACGCATTCTCGCCAAAAGGTGTTTCAGCTTTTGCCGGATCAGAAGCTCTGGCGCCAAGGGTGATAAGCAACGGTGCTGCAATAAAGATTGATGAGTATGTACCAACAACAACACCCCACATCATGGTGAAGGTAAAGCCACGTAAGACTTCTCCGCCAAAGATGTATAAAGCGCCAAGAGCCAGCATTGTTGAGAATGAAGTCATGATGGTTCGACGCAGCATTTCATTGAGAGACATATCGATAATATCTGATAGTTCTTTTTTCTTGTATTTACGCAAGTTTTCGCGCACTCGATCATACACAACCACGGTATCATTGAGAGAATAGCCCACAATCGTCAAAATGGCGGCCACAATCGGAAGGCCGAACTCTAACTGGAGTATTGAGAAAATACCAATGGTCAACAGAACGTCATGAGATAATGAAAGCACAGCCCCCAGCGCAAACTGCCACTCAAACCGGAACCAGATATAAATCATTACCGCCAGGATGGAGACAAAAACAGCTATAGCGCCCTCTTGTTTCAGTTCACCGGAAACACGTGGACCGACAACCTCCACACGGCGATATACAACATCGTTACCAAGAGCTTCTTTCACTTTGGCAATGGCCCCTTGCTGGGCTTTTTCACCACCTTTTTGGGTTTCTATTCGAATTAGAACGTCGTTTTCGGCACCAAATTCCTGCAATTCGAAACCGCCAATATCAAGCGATCCAATTTTTGAACGAAGTGCGCCAAGATCGGCTTTTTGCGGGGTTTGAATTTCAATTAAGGTGCCGCCTCTAAAGTCGATACCAAAATTAAGGCCAACGAATAAGAACAACCCGATTGACATTATACATGCTGACAAAGACCCTATCGTTGCAATGCGCGCATAGCGCATGAAGCGAATATGTGTGTTGTCAGGTAGAAATTTAAATTTACTCACGATAAAAATCCTTAAAGCGGCACTGATTTGGGGCGTTTAACTGCAACCCAATAGGCAACAACCATGCGGGTGAATGTAAATGCTGTGAACACGGTGGTAATGATGCCAAGACCAAGTGTGACCGCGAAACCTTTAATCGGTCCAGACCCTAAGCCAAATAAAACCACGGCTGCAATAAATGTGGTGAAGTTTGCATCCAAAATGGTGGCTAAAGCTTTTTCAAAGCCAATTTCAATCGCATTGAGAGGCCCACGTTTTGCCGCCATTTCTTCCCTGATACGTTCGAAAACCAGCACATTAGAGTCAACAGCCATCCCCATGGTCAAAACGATACCGGCAATGCCAGGTAGTGTAAGTGTGGCACCAAGGGCTGATAGAATGCCAACCAGCAAGAACAAGTTTGCAAGCAGGGCAATATTGGCAAAAATGCCGAATAAACGGTAACTGATAATCATGAAGATCAGAATTGAAATCAGGCCGATAATCGATGCTATAAAACCAGCACGCACAGAATCGCGACCAAGGCTTGGCCCGACCGTTCGCTCTTCCACAATGGTAAGTTCTGCGGGCAATGCGCCTGAGCGAAGAACAATTGCCAGATCTTTTGCTTCAGTTACCGTAAAATTACCTGAAATCTGACCGGAACCGCCAAGAATAGCTGTCTGAATGACAGGGGCAGAAACCACTTCATTGTCAAGAATAATAGCAAATTGACGGCCGACATTTTTACGCGTCAATTCACCGAACTGCAAACCGCCAGCGGTATTAAAACGGAAGTTTACGATCGGTTGACCGTTACGACTGTCAAAACCAGGTTGGGCATCGACAAGATTTTGCCCGCCAACGATTGCAGAGCGTGTGTTCTTAACCCACATGACGCGCATTGGTTCTGCTTCTGTTGGAAGCAATTTACAATCTGCAACAACGTCTTTATCGGCATCACCTGGAAGCTTGTCACAAAGAGCACGTTTTAATTTAAATTGCTTTTGTTTCTTTATTTCACCTTGAAGAGCGACGGCTTCACATTCAAGTGGTGGTGTTTGACCGGCAGCAGTTGGTTGACTGTCACATTGAAGCTGGAAGTTTAGTTTCGCTGTTTTACCGAGCAAGTCTTTAAGCCGTTTTGGATCTTGTAAACCTGGCACTTGAACCAAGATGCGGTCCACACCCTGCCTTTGAATACTTGGCTCTGTGGTGCCGAGCGAATTGATACGGTCACTGAGAATTTTGAGGATATGTTCTATAGCCAGACCAATTTTTTTATTCAATCCCGGTTTAGAAAGCGTGAAGGTGATTTTCTGACCTTTCACGTCTATTGTATAAAGGTCTGCGCTTTGCGCGCCACCAAACCCCATTGCATTGCCCAGACCACCGCCCGCTGAATTATCTTTTGTTAAAGCAGTAAGAGGTTTAAGTGCTTTCTCGACATCGGCAGGATTTTTGATCGTTATGCCGACTGAATCTTGAGATTTTTTGCCAAGTCCGGAATATCGGACCTTAGCGGTGTTACGCATGACATGGCGAATATCGCCGACGAGTTGCTTTAGTAAATCGTCTTTAAACTTTTTACTGTCTACTTCCAAAACCAAATGGGAACCGCCCTGTAAGTCCAGGCCCAAAACCATCGGAGATGAGGGTAGGAAATCTGGCAGCTTTGCTCGCGTATCTGCGCTGAGAAAGTTAGGAATAGAAAATAATATACCCATTAGAACGATGAGCAGGATTGGAATGGTTTTCCATTTGGAAAGCTGGAACATGCGAAAACTCTAATTGCAAAAAGTTTGAAAGCGCCGAGTTGTGCTCGACGCTTATTAAATTTATTTTTCTGTTGCGACTGGTTGGCCTTTTACTCTTACTTCAGCAATTGCGCTGCGTAAAAATTTGATTTTTACATCTTCGCCAACTTCAATCAACAACTCGTTATCGCCAATGACCTTGATGACCTTGCCCACCATACCGCCATTGGTGACAACATTGTCCCCGCGACGAACAGCAGCAACCATTTCAGCGTGCTCTTTGGCCCGTTTTTGTTGCGGGCGGATAAGCAAAAACCAAAATACAGCCATAATCATAACCAATGGCAAAATAGTTGAAGCAATATCGCCAAAACCGCCGCCGGCCGCTTGTGCATATGCTGGAGTAATAAACATTTGGACATCCCTCAAAAGAATTTAGATAATCATTGCAGTGTGTATACAACCTGTTGGCACAATTTCAAAGGAAATTGCCGTGTTTTTGGATATAGGTAGTGTGTAAACCATTTCAATGGCTTGCATCTGAGGTTTTGCACGCATATCGTTCGCTCTATGAGTGAAAATGATACATTGGTACGAATCGCTGAGGCGTTAGAACGACTGGCCCCTGCCCCTATTCCTATAAGTGATATGGAGGTTTCCCATGCTTTTGTTTGGAGACCTGAAGGTTGGCTTGAGGCTGTGGAGAAGGTAAATCGTATAGATTTATCTTTGCTCAAGGGCATTGATCACACAAAAAAACAACTGGTTGATAATACTTTACGTTTTGCTAGAGGCTTTAGTGCAAATAACACTTTACTTTGGGGTGCTCGCGGCATGGGGAAAAGCTCCCTTGTGAAAGCGGCACATGCTCAAATTAACTCTGAATATGATTGTAATTTAAAACTAATTGAAATTCACCGTGAAGACATTGAAAGTTTACCCGCCTTAATGACGATTGTTCGCAGATCTGTTGATCACAGAATTATTGTATATTGTGACGACTTGTCATTTGATGGCGGGGATGCCAGCTATAAATCTTTAAAGGCAGCCCTTGATGGCGGCATTGAGGGGCGGCCTGAAAATATGTTGTTTTATGCCACATCAAACCGTCGCCACCTTTTGCCGCGTGATATGATAGAGAACGAACGTTCGACGGCCATTAATCCGTCAGAAACGGTGCAGGAAAAAGTATCACTTTCAGACCGTTTTGGTTTGTGGCTCGGCTTTCACAACTGTAATCAGGATGAGTTTCTGGCTATGGTATCTGGATATGCGCAACATTATGATTTGGTAATAAACCCTGATCAATTACGCGCTGAGGCAATTGAATGGTGTGTGACGCGCGGTTCTCGCTCTGGTCGTGTGGCGTGGCAATTTATTCAGGATCTGGCGGGAAGATTAGAAAAATCCTTGTAAAAAAACCCGGCCGAAGCCGGGTTCAAATAAAATCATTTATTTGTTTTTGTTTTAGTTCGATGCTGTTTGCGATGTTAGATATTTCATCGGGTTTACAGCGGTTGAACCTTTACGGACTTCAAAGTGAAGTTGTGGGCTTTTAACCGAACCGGTTTGTCCTGCTTTTGCGATGATCGCACCACGTTTAACAATGTCGCCACGCTTGACAAACAAGTCCTTGTTGTGAGCATAGGCTGTAACCCAGCCGTTTTTATGACGAACAAGAACCAGATTACCATAGCCTTTAAGCTCGTTACCTGCATAGGCAACCACACCACTATCAGCAGCACGAACACTTGTGCCCTCTGGTACGGAAATATTGATGCCTTCGTTACGCAGACCATTTGATTTGCGGCCAAAGCTTGAAATCACGCGACCTTTAACCGGCCAACGGAATGTTGAGCTGGTTACAGGGGTTGCTATTGGTGCCGGCTCAGAACGTGTGATTTTTTGAACTGGTGCCGGTGTAATACGATCAGTGGTTTTTTCTTGGACAATCTGCACAGGTTTTGTCGTTAGATTTTTAGAATAGCGCTGTGTAGCTGGTGTTTTTGTATGGTTAGCTACAGGAGCGCTTGCATTGCCGGGAATGTTGATTTTTTGGCCAACATTTAGACCGTAAGGCGCAGAAAGCCCATTATATTTCGCGATAGAATAAGGGTTCATTCCATATGTGCGACCAAGTGAAAACAATGTTTCACCAGGGCGAACTGTGTGTCCACTTGCAGTATTATAACGACGCACTTTAGGTGCTGGCGCATTTGCTGCACGATATGATGGTTGCTTAGAGCGCGGTGTAAAGCTTGGCGCCGGAGAATTTGGTGAACTTACACCAGGGATTGTTAAACGCTGCCCTACTCTTAATGCATATGGGTATGAAATATTATTTGCGCTGGCAAGCTGACCAACAGACAAACCATTTGCACGCGCCAGTGAATACATGGTTTGGCCAGAACGAACCACGACCGAGCCATTTGAAGCAGGTCTATAGGCTGGTGTTTTAACAGCCGGTGTGTAGCTGGCAGTACGTTTAGGCGCATTGTAGCCTGATGTTGATGATTGCCATGAAGGACGAACAGCACCTTGTGCAGGAGCACCAGCTAAACGCTGACGCGTTACCGCATCGGCCTTTGGTGCTTTTGCAGGAACCGATGCTGTTGTGTTAACTGGTGGATAATCGGCAAAGCGATCAACGGAAGATGAACAGGCAGACAAACCAATGGCAGATGCTGCTAAAAGCAACCCACGGGCAAATGTTTTTACTTGCTGGCGTGAAATGTGGTTGCGGTCAAAGGTACTCATAACTAAACCCCGATACTCAAAAAAACTCAAAAACGTACAAACTTACTAACCGCTATAGTGAAGATATTTGGTTAAGAGATAGTTTATAGGTTGTAAAAAGTTTTAATTGCTCGTGTTTTGTTGTTCTCGCGCCAATCCTTCCAGCATTGGTACAAAGCGAACATCGATCAGTTTTTTCGTCTCAATACTTTGTGGGGTTTTGGTAACTCGATACAATGCCTGGTTGCCCAAACCCTGATTAAGAGGAATAACCATTACCCCTCCAACTGCCAGTTGATCGATAAGTGGTTGGGGTATATCTCGCGGTGCGGCGGTAACGATAATATGATCGAATGGGGCCTGTTGGGGCCATCCTTTGAAACCATCGCCTATAATTGTCGTGATATTACGCAGTGATAATTCTTCAAATAAATGGCGTGCTTTCATGCTTAAGGTTCTGTAGCGCTCTAATGTAAAAACCCGCCGGCACATCTTTGACAGTACAGCAGCTTGATAGCCTGACCCGGTACCAACCTCAAGCACCAGACTTCGATCATTTAGATTAAGCTGTTCGGTCATAAAGGCGACAATATAGGGCTGGGAAATGGTTTGCCCACATGAAATAGGCAGGGATTGGTCAGCATAAGCCTGATCTATAAACGGTTCAGCAACAAATTTTTCCCGTGGCGTTGTTTCTATCGCCTCAAGGACGGATGTTGAGCGGATACCCCTTGCCCGCAAATCCATTATCAATTTCACTTTTGCCGTTTCATTGGACATTTTTGAATGATAAGCCCTTTTGTAAAAATCTATTGATGATTTAATTTAGCGCGGCAGAAACACTATCCAATGCGTCTATATTGGTTAGATTAAGATGCAAGGGCGTTACTGAAATAAATTTGTTTTTTAATGCCCAAAGATCAGTTCCCGTAATCGCATTTGAATTTTCACGCCTGAAACCAAACCAATAATATGATTTTTGCCAACCATCTTCGCGTTTTTCAATTTCAAAATTATTCGAATCGCGTTTACCTTGACGAGTGGCTTCAACTCCTGCAACCTCGTCTGGGGCACAATCGGGAAAATTCACATTAAGCAAACTCCCCGGCCCCAACTCCAAATTAGCAAGTTGACCAATTACTCTGGCGCCATGTTGAATGGTAGTGTCATAGGACAAGGTTTTACCATTGTGAAAGCCGTATGCCTGACTTATCGCAATTGACTTTATACCACAAACGGCACCTTCCATTGCCACGGCAACGGTACCTGAATATGTAACATCATCGGCGATATTGTGACCGCGATTGACTCCAGATAGAATTAAATCCGGTTTTTCCGGCATTACTTCATGAATGGCCATCAGCACACAATCGGTTGGTGTGCCTTTAACGGCAAAACGCCGATCATCTACTTTCCTCAACCGAATAGGATCAGAAAGTGACAAAGAGTGCGATGCGCCAGATTGCTCGTGTTCGGGTGCAACAACCCAAATATCATCGCTGATGGTGCGAGCGATGTTTTCCAAAACAGTTAAACCTTCGGCATTGATACCATCATCATTTGAAATCAGAATACGCATTATGCCGCCTCGATTTTTTCAATACCGCCCATATAGGGTTTCAGTACATCAGGGATCGTTATTGAACCGTCTTCGTTCTGGTAGTTTTCCATAACAGCAACAAGGGTGCGGCCCACTGCCAAGCCTGAGCCATTTAATGTGTGGATGAATTTAGTACCTTTTTCACCTTCAGGGCGATAACGGGCATTCATCCGGCGGGCCTGAAAATCACCACAAACAGAACAGCTTGAAATTTCACGATAGGTGTTTTGCCCGGGCAACCATACTTCAACATCAAAAGTAAGTTGAGCGCCAAAGCCCATATCGCCTGTGCATAATTTTAGAGTGCGGTATGCAATGCCTAATTTATCCAATACCTGTTTAGCGCACCCTGTCATGCGATCAAGTTCTCTGCGTGAATTTTCCGGTGTGGTCATTGAAACCATTTCAACTTTCCAGAATTGGTGTTGACGAATAACCCCGCGTGTATCCCTGCCTGCTGACCCCGCTTCTGATCTAAAGCATGGCGTAAGAGCGGTGACGCGGTTAGGCAGGTCTTTTTCATTCAGAATTTTGCCGGCGGCCATGTTTGTTAGTGGTACTTCAGAGGTTGGGATCAACCACCGGCCATCTGTAGTTGCAAATGAATCTTCGGCAAATTTAGGTAACTGACTTGTGCCATACATGGCATTATCACGGACCAATAATGGTGGATTAATTTCGGTATAGCCATTTTCTTGGGTTTGCAAATCAAGCATGAATTGACCGATAGCCCGCTCAAGCCTAGCCAATTTACCTTTAAGAATAACGAAACGGGCACCAGACATATTTGCTGCAGTTTCAAAGTCCATCATGCCCAATTTTTCGCCCAGATCAAAATGTTGCTGTGGCTCAAAATCAAAGCATGGTATTTCACCTTGTTTTTCTACTTCAACATTATCGTCTTCATCGGCACCATCTGGTGTTTCATCGAGCGGAATATTAGGCACAGCAGACAATAATTGTTTTAGTTCTTCATCTATGCGGCGCTCTTCGTCGGCACCTGATTGAATAAAGTTCTTCAGCTCGCCAACTTCTGTTTTTAGTTTTTCGGCCAGGTCTTTATTGCCACCGGCCATAGCTTTACCAATTTCTTTAGATGCGGCATTGCGACGGGCCTGAGCTTCTTGAAGCTTTTCGATGTGGGTGCGGCGAGCATTATCAAGTTCAACAACTTTTTGCGCCAACGGCTCAACACCGCGTCTTGCCAAACCTTTGTCAAAATTTTCGGCGTTATCCCTAATCCACTTTGGGTCGAACATAATACATTATCCAATCAAACTCATAAAATCATTTGTTGAATGTATAGTCGCTGTTTGTTACCAAATCAATTAAGAGATCAGAGAAGTTTGAAGGCGCTAATCCAGGTTGACGTCTTGGTCTTCTTCCAAATCAGGATTATCTGCTTTGCGCTTTTTCTCAATCATTGCCACGGCAAGAATGGCCAGTTCATAAAGGCCAACCAGCGGTATTGCCAAACCAAGTTGAGAGAATGGGTCTGGAGGGGTAAATATCGCTGCCAATGTAACAACGCCGACAATGGCATATTTGCGCTTTGAGCGTAAGCCAGCGGCAGAAACAACGCCTATTTTTCCCAACAATGTGAGAATAACAGGCATTTGAAAACAAAACCCAAAGGCAAGAATTAACGTCATAGTCAGGCTGAGATAGTCAGCCATGCGTTGTTCAACTTTAATTGTTGCAACGCTATTGTCGCCCAGAACCTGATAACTTAGAAAAAACTTAAATGCGGCGGGCATGACCAGAAAATACACCATTGCAGCCCCGGCGATAAATAGGAAAGGCGTTGCGATAAGGAATGGCGTAAATGCGGCCTTTTCGTCGGTATACAGGCCTGGCGCTACGAATTTATATATCTGTAAAGCAATCAGCGGAAAAGCAATAAACAAGCCGCCAAACACCCCGATTTTCAGATGGGTGAAGAATATCTCTTGAGCAGCAATAGCTTGAATTGAGACGGGCTTGCCATCACCAACCGCCCATTGATAGGGCAGTAATAGAATTTCAAAAATTTGGCCAGCAAAATTATAGCTGAGAATAAATGCTGCAATAAATCCTACAAGAGAATAAATTAAGCGTGTGCGCAATTCGATTAAGTGATCAATCAACGGCGCTTTTGAAGCTTCTATATCTGTTTCAGCCATATCTTATCCCGCTATTTATGCTTTTGTTGCAGGCTTTTTAGCCGCTTTTTTTGTAGGCTTTTTGGAGGCCGTTTTTTTGGCTGGCTTTTTTGCAACCACTTTTTTCACAGTTTTCTTGGCAGCTTTTTTT
>JALWJW010000177.1:0-7713 GCA_026996935.1 Hyphomicrobiales bacterium | reverse complement strand
TTTTGGAATGGGTGCACAGGTTCGACCTGCTGCACTTGGGTATTTTTGTGGCGGGCATAGCCGCCGGCATTACGGGTTTTTCTTTTCTTTTTTGTTGGTTGCTGGCACATTACTTAAAAGCCTCGCTTTTGCTTTTTGGCGGTTTTTTTATCGGCAGTTCTCTTAACGGTCGCTTTTTTTGTTGTCGCTTTTTTCGGCTTTTTCGCAGCAGCTTTTTTGCTGGCTGGTTTGTCTGCTGGTGTTGCCGCTGCGGTTTCAAAAACTTTCGTTAGTTCAGCTTCCTGTTTTTTGAAATCAGCTTCAAAGTCAAAATCAACTGCATCGCCCAGTTCATCGGCTAAATCGTTTTTGATGTCCGTCACCCCGGTATCTTTAATTGCATCATCGATATGGGATTGAAACTCACTGGCCATGCTTTTGATTTTGCCGATATATTTGCCAATTGTTTTCAGCAATTTAGGCAGGTCTTTTGGGCCGACGACGATTAACGCCACCATCCCAATGATCAATAATTCGGGCATTCCAATACCGAAATCAAACATAGCGATGCCTTTAGTTCAAGTCGGCACGCATGAACATTTTGTCGTTCGTGACCGACTGGTTGTTTGATTTATGCTTTGCTGTCAGCTTTTTCTTTAGCAGAAGTTTTTGCTTCTTTTGCTGTACTGTCGATAGATTTTACGGTGTCTTCAGCAACTTCTTCGACATCATCTTCCATGCCTTTTTTGAAGCTTTTGATACCTTTTGCAACATCACCCATGAGGCTGGAAATTTTGCCGCTTCCGCCGAACAAAACCAACACCACAACCAATACAATTAACCAGTGCCAAATTGAAAACGCACCCATTACTCTTACTCCCTTAATATTCCACCAAGCCGAAACGCCTCATAAAAAGCTGATTGCGACCGTATACGTAAATTTGTTCGCACTATTGCAGAAACTTGTGCACCCTGCAACATCTTGCTGCGATCAAACTCACATGATCCTTAACATGGGTACACATTGAGCGACATGCAAATATTAAATTTATATTATCGTCAATGACAAAACGCACTGCCCACCAGATTTTAGCGTTTGAACAAGGTTAAACACCATGAATATCGATTCTAACACCAGTTAATTATTATAAAAAAGTAATCTCTCGGATTAGCGTTATGGACGCAAGGGTTCTTCCTCGCTGTCATTTTTCAATACCTCATCATCCTGAGTTAAATCTGGCAAATGCATTTCCAGTGGCGGCTCATCATAATCATCTTCCAAGCCCATTTCATCGGGTCCAAGATCATCCTCATCACGCGGCATAGGAATAGAAAATCCTGATGGCAAATTCGAGCTTAACAACCCAGCCCCTTTAAGTTCACTAAGCCCAGGTAAATCTGAAATATTTTCCAAACCAAAATGTTCTAAGAATTCTTGGGTTGTGCCATAGGTTACCGGCTTTCCGGGTGTACGGCGCCGGCCTCGTAGTTTGGCCCAGCCCATTTCAAGCAAGATATCCAATGTGCCTTTTGATATTGAAACGCCGCGAATTTCTTCAATCTCAGCGCGTGTGACCGGCTGATGGTAGGCGATAATTGCTATGGTTTCCAATGCTGCTTTGGATAACCGTTTTTGTGCCGTGGCTTCACGACGAAGCAAGAAACTTAAGTCCTCAGCGGTTCTAAATTGCCACTTATCTGCAACTTTGACCAAATTTACTCCGCGCTGGGCATAAACTTGTGCAATCGTTTCCATTACTGGGGTAAGTTCGACACCATCAGGCAAGCATTCCAGCAGGGCTTCATCACTTAAAGGTTCGCTACTGGCAAACAGTAATGCTTCGATAATTCGTACCATTTGCCCATGGTCAGTGCGTGGGTGCAGTGTAACATTGTTTATCGCATCAGCAATTTCGCGTGATGGGTCTTGTGTATCTTGTGACATCACCTGTTGATCCTCTTGGACAGCGCTGCCTGTATTAACACTATTTGCCATTATACTTTTACTCCAAAACGCAGATTACGCGGATACTTTATTGATATCATTTATGGTTGAATCGGGCAAAGTCCGTCGCCAATAAATTGGTTTAAAGGCTTTTTCCTGACGAATTTCAATCTTTCCCTCACGCGCCATTTCCAGGCTTGCGGCGAAACTGGAAGCAACGACAGAGCGACGAATTTCGGGATCATACAAATATTCAATCAGCCATTGATCCAGTCGGCCCCAATCGTTCATTTTCCCTACTAAATCTTCTAATGTTTGTCGCGCTTCCTGAATGGACCACACGGGTAATTTTTTAATGTGATAATCATTATGGGCGATGTTTTGCTCGCGTCTTGTGGCATAGGCTTTGATTAAATCAACAAGATTATCGGCATAGATGGTTTTTGTTTCAACCACCAAAGGTTCTGGTGCACCGCGACAAAACACATCTACACCCAATCTGTTACGAGCCATTAATTGGGCGGCAGCATCGCGCATGGCCTGCAGACGTTTGAGGCGGAAAGCCAACATTGCCGCCAGCTCTTCGGCCGGAATTTCATCTTCTTCGTCTTCTTCTTTTGGCACCAGCAGGCGAGATTTGAGGTAAGCCAGCCATGCCGCCATAACCAGATAATCAGCAGCAACTTCAATTCGCATACGCTGTGATTGATTGATGAATTCCAAATATTGATTGGCCAGGGCCAGTACAGAAATTTTGGCAAGATCAACTTTTTGGCGTCGAGCCAGGTCCAGCAATAAATCCAAAGGTCCCTCAAAACCGGCTACATCTACAATCAAAGCACCTTTCAGGGTTGGATCAATATCCTGTTCATTTTCCACAAGACGTAACGGCCCCTCTCCATCAGGCCACTCCTGGCTTTGATTTTCTGAGGTTTCAATAGTCTTGGCATTTGCTTGTTTTGTTGAATTATCGTTGGTCTCGTCACTCACAGCTTTATCTCGGTGTTAATTTCAGTCAGATAAAATTCATACCTGTAGCCGCAGATAATGCTTTAATTTTGATTGATTCGCTTAAATTTTGGTTTTTTGTCCGCAGAAAAATGGTCAGTCAAGAAAAACTACTGCTCATTGCCCATCATTTCCTTTAGGGCTTCTTTTGCGGCATCGGAATCAAAAGGGCGCGGATTACAGCACTTTGATAAAGCAAATTCTGCGCGGTTTAAACTAACCCCTGTCAGCTCACCTGCCCCTTGAGCAACGGCTTCGCCTTCTTCCTGATCTCCGTTACAATGCAAAACAATATCACAACCTGCTGTAATGGCATTAGCCGCTCGTTCACGAAAAGAACCTGATAAGGCATGCATGGACAGATCGTCCGTCATCAACAAACCATCATATCCAATTTTGTGCCTGATAACTTGATTGATAACTGTTTTTGACATTGTTGCCGGTTGTTTATCGTCAATAGCGGTATAAACCACATGGGCAGTCATGGCCATTGGAACATCGGCCAATGCAGCAAACGGCAGAAAATCACCATGCATCAACTCCTCAAGCGTTGTATCAACGACGGGCAGTGACAAATGGCTGTCTGACATAGCCCGGCCGTGCCCGGGTATATGTTTGATGATACCGAGAACCCCCCCTTCGGTTAAGCCTGTAACCGCTGCACGGGCAATCACGGAAACTCGTTCGGGAGTAACACCATATGCTCTGTCGCCAATAATTTCGTGGGAGCCAGGCTGAGGAACATCAAGCACCGGTAAACAATCGACATTAATACCCACTTCATAAAGGTCTTGAGCCATAAGATGGGAGATCAGGCGGACATATTTTAGTGCTTTTAGCGGGTCGCTATCGTAAAGAATGCTGAATTTACCGGCAGCGGGGAACTTGTGCCAATGTGGTTGTCCCATGCGTTGAACACGCCCCCCTTCCTGATCAATGAGAACGGGGGCATTGCTGCGCCCAACCACTTCACGAAAAGCTTGTGTCAGTTCACTGACCTGATCTGGTGTGTCAATATTGCGGGCAAAAAGAATGAGCCCCCACGGATTGGTGCGTTCAAAAAAAGAAACTTCCTGCGATGTCAGGCTGGTGCCTTTGCATCCTGATATGACTGCGCCAATCGACATATATCCCTCACTTAACGAATAGAATCAGTTACTTAGTGTGGGGATTTTATTGTTTACGCACAAGACAATCTTTTTCACCGGCGGTGATGAGTGAATTACATAATCGTGCCGCTTGTGAACGGTTCGCTAGTGAACCTAGACGTAATTTATAGAATTTTCCACTTGCACCAAGGTCGGCCTCACGAATTTGAGGCTGCAAGCCGGATAAAATATTGCTGTGACGGCTCATCAGCCTTCTATATTCAGCCGTTGCGCCTTCCCGGCTGCGAAACGAAGACAATTGTAAAACATATCCAGAACCTGCCCCAGGTGCGGCGGCTGGCGGCGTGGCTGGTGGAGCGGCCTGCGGGGTGGTTGGCGCTGGACGTTGAATTGGTTGTGGCAAGCTGGCGATATTTGTTCGCGGTTTTGATGCAGATGGCGCGCCAAGAACTGGCCGAGTATTAAAGTTGGTTCTCTCATTGTTGTTTGGAGCCAATTGAACAGGTCCGCCACCTGAAATAGGACGGTTTGGAGGCGGTGGTGTCACTTGCTGAGGTACGGCAGGGCCTGTCGTTGGATATTGTGGTGTGGTTTTTCGGGCCAGTGCAGCCAGTCGGCGCTGCTCTTCAACCTGTCGAGCACGAGCAACAATGATTGCCGGCTTTGCTCTTGGCACTGGGGCAACAGCTATACGCGGCGTTTGTGGCTGTGGTGTTGGCTGTGCAGTTTCTGGTGAATCGCCTGCTGTTGGCGTTTGAGCCGTTGGACCAGCAACAGTCGGCAAAGGTAAGGGGGCACTTTGGCCCCCTCCCTGATCTACTTTGGTGTTTGTTGTTCTGCTGGCCGTTGGTGCAATAGTTGTTTGCCCAGATGTCGGGCTTGCAGCGGCAACCTTATTGGATTTTCCATTAAGGCTACCTTGCTGACCCGGCACTGTCGGTGGGGGTGGCAGAGGCAACGGTAATGGCTCAATCCCTGTTGGCGCGTCAGTGTTACTGTTGTTAGGCACTGGCGTAACAGGTTGAACCGGTTTTTCCTCAGTTGGCACCAGCTTTTCTGGTTCAAGAGTTTGATCGCCAAGAATACGATCATAGATTTTCTTACGCTTAACCTGGCCGGGAGCGGCAGAATTATCTGGTACTCTCGGTGTCACTTTAACCGGTTTTTCCGGTGCTGTAATTGTTGGAACACCCGATGCCGGTTTGGCGCCACCAATTTTGGAGCCAAAATTTATAAACCAATAGGCACCCGCACCAATGGCTAAAATGACCAGCAACATCAGAACGGCAAAAATCCATAGACCTGACTTTTTACGTGGTTCTTCATCATAATCAAAGGCATCATCATAATCGCGATATGCTGCGGTATAGTCAGAGGCCCCTGCCCTTGGTGGCTGATGGGGTGGCTGATGAGCCGCAGGATCATTTCGTAAATTAGCGCGCGGATCAGGTTGATGTGCAACTGGCCTTTCAAACAATTCTTCATTTGCATCGGCGTAACCAAGTTGCTCATTGCCTGAATATGTACGCGGCGCACGATCATATGAACGTGGTGCTTGCGGTACTGCATCGTCACTATAACGATCATATGCAGCAGGCGCACGCGGTGCGGCAGGTGGGCGTGGAGGTACATTTGGCTGGGCAGGTGCCTGATCAAATTCGCGATAGCCATGCGTTTGACGATAAGCATCGCTAGGCTGATAAGTGCGCGGTGCAGCCCTTGAAGCGGCTGATGGCGTTACTGGTGGACGCTGCACGGGTGCCCTGTGTTCAGGAGGTGGCCGATGACCTGCAGGTGCATGTGGTTCTGCTTGAGCTGCCGGGGTTTGTTCATTAACAACAGGTGCGGAAGGTTTTTCCGGTGCCGGTGCCGGTGCTGCAGGTTCAGGTGCCGCTTCGGTTTGGGCAGCGCGCAATTCATCATCAGCAAATGAGAACTTTGGTCCACCTGACGTTGAAATGCCCGACGCTAATCTTTCTCGGGTTTCTTTTGCTCTTTTAGCTGCGAGTGCTTCAGCCGCTTCGCGTTGCGCCCGCAAACGATCACCAAAGGCATCTGAAGGTTTTACACTTACAGGTGCTGAAGGTGGTTTGGGTGGCACAGCCGGCCGTTGCGGGCTTGGAGGCGTTGCTGGTCGTTTTGCAGGTTTGGATGATGCTGCGCGCGGCGGTGCAGCCGGTGCAGGCGTAACCGGGCGGCGCGGCGCCATAGGTGCCGGTGCTGCTACTGGTCGTGGTGCAGGTTTTGAACCATGATCTGGTGCATTGGCTGCGGGGCCACGAGTGACTTTTGGTTCTGTTTTGAAATCGTCCGCCAGTTTGGGCATTCCATTTTTGACGCCAACCCGCTCTCGCCAGCCTTTGCGTCCAGAATTATTTGTGTTATCGGCCATTTACCGTCTTTCGTTCTTACATCTCTTGTACTGGTGTTACACCAAGAATTTTTAGCCCGTTTGCCAGTGTTTGGCGAATCGCCCGCAACAATGCAAGCCGTGCTATAGTAACATCTAATGAATCTTGAACAATAAACCTTAAATTTGAATTATCTTTTCCCTTATTCCATAAAGAATGGAAGTTTCCAGCCAGATCATACAGATAAAAAGCGATTCTGTGTGGTTCATGTGCCAAGGCTGCCGCTTCCAATACCCGTGGATATTCTGCAATTGACTTAATTGTAGCCAATTCTGCGTCATCTTTAAGGCAAGTCAAGAGGTTTTCGTCTAAAGGTTTTGATTCAAGAGCCTCACCCAACTCCTTGTCCGCATTGCGAAATACTGAACAAATTCTAGCATGGGCATATTGAACATAGAATACTGGGTTGTCGCGTGACTGTTCTGTTACTTTTTGCAAATCAAAATCAAGCGGGGCTTCATTTTTGCGATAAAGCATCATAAAGCGTACCACATCAGGACCAACTTCCTCAACCACATCGCGCAAAGTCACAAACGTCCCTGCCCGTTTGGACATTTTGAACGGTTCGCCGCCTTTATAAAGATTGACCAACTGAACAAGGCGCACGATTAAATCAACATCGCCATCGGAGAAGGCTTTGCATACAGCTTGAAGGCGTTTGACATAACCGCCATGATCGGCACCAAGGACATAGACCAATTGTTTAAAACCGCGATCGATTTTGTTTTTGGTATAGGCAACATCAGCAGCGAAATAGGTATAATCACCATTTGATTTAACCAAAGCACGGTCAACATCATCGCCAAAGTCTGTTGATTTAAACAGGGTTTGTTCACGGTCTTCCCAGTCATCAGGCAATTTGCCCTTTGGTGGTGGTAAGGTGCCTTCGTAAATAAGGCCTTTTTGGTTTAAGGCTTTTACAGCTTGCTCTATACCGCCTTCTTCATGCAGTTTTTTTTCAGAAAAGAATACATCCTGTTTAATGTTAAGGGTCGCCAAATCAGCACGAATGAGATCCATCATCATGGCAATGGACTTTTCTTTTAGAGTCTCCATCCGCTTGTCTTCAGGCATGATTTTCAGGCTATTGCCAAACTCATCCTTAAGGGCCTCACCTGCTGGAATTAAGTATTCACCTGGATATAAACCGTCTGGAATTTCACCAATATCTTCACCAAGGGCTTCCAAATATCTCAGATAGACCGAGTTTGCCAAGACGTTGATCTGACCGCCAGCATCATTGATGTAATATTCGCGGGCA
>JALWJW010000176.1 GCA_026996935.1 Hyphomicrobiales bacterium | reverse complement strand
ATTAAATGCCAGTAACGCGTTTTGGATTTCTCTACGTACCAAAAAGGGCAAATTAGGCGCAATTCAGGCTTTTCGTCTTGATACAGCCGATGGCACTTTGGCTGATTGGGCCATGCGCTGGATGGTGGGGCTTTATATTTTGCGATCTGAGCTTGTCGTCCCTGCCCGCCCGCAGGCCCCGGCAGGTTCAGTTACACGAGAAATAAGTGGTTCAGTGGTTTATCAGGGCGAACTTTGGGTAGCAAAAGCCTATCGCGACAATTTTTGTTCAACCGTTTTTCCGCGTCTTGGCATGGTTTTATGCCTGCTAAAATGGCAGCCCAATGCAATGTGGGGATTGATGACGCAAAAAGTTGCAACACGAGGTCTGACCATTCGAATTGGCTATCCCTATATTGAACGGGGCTTTTTGCAATGGAAAGTGCCGCCTAAGGGGGCAGACAAAAGCGAAGTTGTAGTTTTTGCCAGAAAGCAGGATTTGGAGTTTATTGCCGATCAGACCCTGGAGGAAGAATTGTTAGAGCAGGAAAGCTAAACAACTTTAATATCAACGCCGACCTGCTCGGTAATTACCGACACGCCTTTTCGCCCATCGGGAAAACGATGTGGAAGAATAACACGTTGATATGGCACCCAGGCCACAGATTTATCGGGCAAATTCATCGCTGCAAGCACATGGTCGTAATGTGGTTTATCATCATTCATGACCTTCGGGTAAGCCTCGCTTACCACTTGATCATAACTGTTACCGGTTAAACAAGGACTTGAAACAGGCGACATGCCATAAATTTTTGCGATACCAGATTGTGACCCAACACGTTGAACCAGGAATTGATCGGTGTCATCGTCATATACACAATCAACGCTTAATTCTGGAATGACCGTCATGTCGGTCAGAGAATCTCTTAAGACATGGGGTACTTTTGTTTTGGCAGGGTTAATTTCTTTGACGATGGTATGTTGAGAAATATGCACGTCACTTTTGGCCATAAGCTGATTTAAACGAGTTCGCGCCTCTGCCACATTTTGAATAACTTCACTGGACCAGCCTGACACAAAGTATTTAAATGTATATGGACCGGTAAACAGATGCATACATTCTTCCAGGAACAGTAATGAAGACCAGTTTCCTGAGAATAAAACCCATTTAAACTCTACGCCATCGGCATTTTCAGTTACCTTGACAATACCGCGACGTGCAAGAAACGACATTTCTGACGCGCCTATACCTATCGTATCGGGCAAAATGTGTGTTAATTCGCCGTTGATAATCCAACTTGTTCTTATATCAAAGGCCATATGCCTGAAACCCGCCGCCTATTTTGTTGTGCCTGCCCAAATTACATAAACCTTTATGCAATTGAGTCTTTTATTAGACATAGATTGTTTCAATTTTCCGTTAACGGACTAATTATTTGGTTCATCACTACCATATATTGGGTAGTACTTTAGTCTAAGCAGCATTAATAAATTGCTTATTAATACAGACAAAATTAGTCAGCTAACTTTAGATCAAAGCTTGAATGCGCGTCATCTTTTTAAGAAATGAACCAACATGCCTTAAGAAAATTTATTATTTCTAGGGAAGCCTTTTGGCGGCATTCTGCCTGCTTGGGCGCGCAAACCAATCCATTCGTCAAGCTCGGTTACTGTCCATGTGCGCCCAGATGTGTCTTTCCAAGATAAGCCATCTACCAAAACAAATGGCTGGACATCGCTTAAGCCGCCATCTTTGTACTTTTGCAGACGCACGCCTTTACCGCGTGCCATTTCCGGTAAATCAGACAAGGGAAAAATAAGCAGCTTGCGATTTTCTCCGATAACGGCAATTTGGTCAGCTCCATCAGGGATGCGAACACAGCATTGAGCTTCAACCGGTAATTTAACATTCACCACCTGTTTGCCTTTGCGTGTGTTGGCAATACAATCACTCTCTTTAACGATAAATCCATTGCCCAAGCTAGAAGCAACCAGAAGCTTTTTATCTGACTCATGAACAAATAGTGCAACGATACCATCAGATGGGTCCATATCGGCCATCAACCGCACTGGCTCGCCGTGCCCTCGCCCACCAGGTAAATTATTTGCGTCCAAGGTATAAAATTTACCTGAGGAAGATAATAACAAGACCTTATCGGTGGTCTGTGCATGGAAGGTGAAGCGGTTCTTGTCACCATCTTTAAAGGTCAGACTTGATGTGTCTTCGATATGGCCTTTAAGCGCACGTATCCAGCCCTTTTCTGAACAAACGACAGTTATGGGTTCTTTTTCGATCATTGCAGTTTCAATATCGAAATCAATTTTTGGCGGCGTGGCAAACTGGCTGCGGCGGGCACCAAGTTCAGTGTCTTTGCCGTAGGTTTTGCGAGTTTTGCGAATTTCATCAGCGATTGTCGACCATTGTGCATCTTGACTTGCCAACAAGGCCTGCAAGCCCTGTTGCTCGATCGACAGGTCATCAAACTCTTTACGAATCTCAAACTCTTCAAGTTTGCGCAATGAACGCAACCGCATATTCAAAATGGCTTCGGCCTGAATATCATTAAGCTCAAAACGCTGCATCAAAACTTTTTTAGGTTCATCTTCTTCACGAATGATAGCAATAACTTCGTCAATATTCAGATAGGCAATTAAATAGCCACCTAAAAGCTCTAAACGCTTGGCAATTTTATCAAGACGGTAATTTGTGCGACGAACCAATACCACCAAACGATGATCGAGCCATTGACGCAACACGTCTCGCAATGAAAGCACATTGGGAATGCGGCCATGGGAAAGGACATTCATGTTTAAAGATGCGCGCGATTCCAAATCGGTCAGTTTAAATAAAGATTCCATCATCACTTCAGGGTCAACCGTGCGCGATTTTGGCTCCAAAACAAGGCGAATATCTTCGGCTGATTCATCGCGCACATCGCCAAGAACCGGCAACTTTTTTGCCAGCATTAATTCAGCAATCCGCTCGACCAGTTTACTTTTTTGAACCTGATAGGGAATTTGCGTGACGACAATTTGCCAAAGGCCACGCGGCAATTCTTCTTTTTCCCAAACAGCACGAACCCGAAAACCGCCCTTGCCTGTTTCATAGGCTTTACGAATTGAAGCTGCATCTTCAACAATAATACCGCCTGTGGGGAAATCCGGCCCCGGAATAAATTGCATCAATTTATCAATACCCGCATTGGGGAATTTAATCAGATGCAGTGCCGCATCGCACAATTCGGCCGCGTTATGTGGGGGGATGGATGTTGCCATACCCACTGCAATGCCTGCTGAACCGTTTGCCAACAGATTGGGGAATGCGCCTGGCAACACTACAGGTTCTTCGTCTTCACCATTATAGGTTTCACGAAAATCAACTGTGTCTTGATCTATGCCGTCCAGCAACGCCATCGCCACATCGGTTAATCTGGCTTCGGTATAGCGATAGGCGGCTGCATTATCACCATCAATATTTCCAAAATTTCCTTGACCTTCAACCAACGGATATCGCACCGCAAAATCCTGGGCCAAACGCACCATGGCATCATAAACGGCCTGATCGCCGTGTGGGTGGTATTTACCAATGACATCGCCAACAACGCGGGCGCATTTCTTAAAGCCTGATTTTGGATCAAGACGCAACAAACGCATGGCATGCATTAAACGGCGATGAACAGGCTTTAACCCGTCGCGCACATCGGGCAGCGCCCGATGCATGATTGTGGATAAAGCATAGGCAAGGTATCGCTCTTCTAACGCTTCGCGCAGGTTCACGACTTCATAATCATCTGGGCCGCCAGGGCCCGTAGGGGGAATCAGTTGGCTCATGATCGTTTTATATCACATTTCCACGCAATCGTATCACCCCCAATGAAGCGACATAAACGATCTAATTCTGCATTTAACTTGTGCCATCTTGCCTTGGGCCAGTCCACTCCCTGCTCAGGCCAAAAATTGATAACATAAAGCTCGCCTTTTTTGCGATCAGCTTTCAACTCAATACGCCCGACAAACCGCGTGCCTTCCAACAGTGGATAGACATAATACCCCCATTTTCGTTTGGCGGCAGGCACAAACATTTCATTGCGATACTCAAAACCAAAAAGTCGATGGGTTCTGTTTCTGTCACGTATTGCAGGGTCAAACGGGTTAAGAATTCTCAATCGTGATGTAGGCAAAACAAGTTTTGTCAATCGCTGTTCTATATCCAACGGCGCACAGACACTTATCCATGATTTATCGGCCGTTTGAATTGAAACAGGGATTAGATTGTGTTTGGCATTTTTGCCCCACTGCTTTACCTCTTGCGCTGAGGTTGCACCCCAAAACCGCTGAATATCGCCAAGTGACCCAAAGCCTATTCGGTCAAGTGCGCTATGGCACAACCAGTCAATCTGATCTTTATCAGATAGTTTTTTCGCGCGTAAATGTTCAGGAAAAACATTCT
>JALWJW010000175.1 GCA_026996935.1 Hyphomicrobiales bacterium | reverse complement strand
AGCCCAATTTGCCGCTTTTGGCATGACCAAACGGGCAGGGCGCTCGGTTGAAAATGATCCCGGTTTACAAACCCTCTTACAAGCCAAATCAGATGCCATTTGCTTTGTTGCAAAATCATGGGATTTCCACGTTCGCGTGGCGCTTGGCTGTACCAATGAGGAAAATCTCAACGGTATTGATAAATCAGTTCGCGCCACCATTGAGGCGGGTAAAGAAGCGCTGGTTGATTGCGAGCATTTTTTTGACGGCTATAAAGCCAATCGTGATTATGCGTTGGCATGTGTTAAAACCGCTTATGAGGCGGGTGCGCGTTGGGTGGTTTTATGTGACACCAATGGCGGCACACTACCTAATGAAATTGAAGCGATAGTCAAAGATGTTTGTGCCATCGTGCCGGGCGATCATTTGGGCATTCACACCCATGATGATACGGGCCAGGCCGTTGCCAACACGCTGGCCGCCATCCGCGCCGGGGTGCGCCAGTTGCAAGGCACTTTGAATGGTATTGGCGAGCGCTGCGGTAATGCAAACCTGATTTCGCTGATCCCGACACTGCTGTTAAAATCGGAATTTGCTGATCAGTTTGAATTATCGATCCCGATGGATAAATTAAGCGAAGTTACGCTTGTTTCTCGAAATTTTGATGAACTGCTCAACCGCGCACCAGACCGTCAGGCCCCTTATGTCGGGGCTTCAGCATTTGCCACTAAAGCGGGTATTCATGCCTCAGCCATCCTCAAAAACCCTGAAACATATGAGCATATTGATCCATCATTGGTGGGCAATACTCGTCAGGTGCTGGTATCGGATCAGGCTGGAAAATCCAATCTTTTGTCAGAGCTCAAACGCATGGGGTTATCGGTTGAAAAGTCAGATCGCCGTGTTGATAATCTGCTTGCCATCATTAAAGAGCGCGAGGCCATTGGCTATGCCTATGACGGGGCTGATGCATCGCTCGAATTGCTTGCCCGCCGCCACCTTGGCGAAATGCCCCATTTTCTTGATGTTATCAGCTTTAAAGTTATCGTCGAGCGCCGTTTTGATGCCAAAGGCAACACCATCACTGTGGCCGAAGCCATCGTTAAAGTGGCAGTTGATGGCGATATTCGCATGTCGGTCGGTGAGGGTAATGGCCCTGTCAATGCGCTTGATTCAGCTCTGCGTAAAGACCTTGGTCGTTATCAGGATGTTATCAATGATCTTGAGTTGGTCGATTATAAAGTGCGTATCCTTAATGGCGGCACCTCAGCCACCACGCGGGTATTGATTGAAAGCCGCGATGCCGCCGGTCATTTGTGGTTCACTGTTGGCGTTTCGCCCAATATTGTAGATGCTTCGTTCCAGGCCCTGATTGATTCAATCAATTTCAAATTGCTAAAAAACCATTTTGCCTGAGTTTGAGTGCATAGCACCTATGTAAAAATGTGGCCATGCATAGCACCTATGCAAAAATGTGGCCATGCATAGCACCTATGCAAAAATGTGGGTTGTGATTTGCTCTTTGTAGTGGATAGTTGGCTATGGGTGAAACAACGTCAAAAACAATTGAATATAAAACCAGCCTTTCAGGGGTCTATTATGCCTTTGGTGCGTTTGGCTTGTGGGCCATTGCGCCAATATTTTTCAAGCAGATTGGTTATATAAACCCGATTGAAATCGTCGTGCACCGGGCCATCTGGTCGGTCGTTGTTGGTTTCGTGATTGTGGTTGCCACTGGTCGCACCGGCGATATTGTCCGTGCTTTCACCACACCAAAACTCTTATTTACTCTCATGGGATCAGGTGCGCTGATTACCGTCAACTGGGTGCTGTTCATTTGGGCCATTTCCGTTGGCCTGACATTAGAAGCCAGTTTAGCCTATTATATAAACCCGCTGCTGAACGTGGTTATCGGTATGGTGTTGCTTAATGAACGGCTAAACCGTTTTCAATTTGCCGCTGTGGTTTTAGCGGCCATTGGCGTAGTGGTGCAAACCATAGCAACAGGGTCCATTCCGTGGGTGGCAATCATTCTGCCTACAACCTTTGCCCTTTATGGCTATGTGCGCAAAACGGTTGATGTTGGCCCGGTGCAAGGCTTTGTAGTGGAAACCACGCTTATGTTGCCCTTTAGTATCGGCATTGCCATCTGGTTTGCCTCAACAGGTCAGGCCCATTTTGCCACCAACACATTCGACACACTCATGCTTATGGCATGTGGTCCGGTAACGGCTGTGCCGTTGATATTGTTTGCCAGTGGCGCGCGGCGTTTACGTTACTCAACCATTGGTATTATGCAATACATCGCCCCAACAGGGATGTTCCTCATTGCTATTTTCGTCTTTAATGAAACCGTGACCGTGCTAAAACTCGTTGGCTTTGGTTTTATCTGGCTGGCATTGGTGGTTTATACCTATGATGCTTTATCAGCAGATCGACGCGAAAGAGCAAAAGCCAAAAAACATATTGCAAAAGCCCTTTAAATTTAATGACGAGTCTGTCACATTGGCTCTCATGTATTTAGACCTTGATAAACAATATGACAATGGCGCACGGGTGCCTCAATTTGCTGAAATTTTAGAACAATGGCAAATTGATGCAAACAGCTATCGCGTCAATAAGCCATGCCAACTTGATTTGCCTTATGGAGTCCATGAACGCCAGAAGGTTGATTTGTTTGGAACGGTGGAAAAAAGCGACGAGTCTAAAAAGCAACCCATGTTTATTTTTGTGCATGGTGGGTATTGGCGCACATTGGGTCGTGAAACATTTTCTCATATGTCCAAAGGACTGAACGAAAACGGATACCCGGTGCTGGTGCCCTCATATCAACTTTGCCCGCAAGCAGCGATTAGAGATATCATTCTTGATCTGAATTTGTTGTGCGCATGGAGCTGGCGTAAGTATGGCCGTAAAATGGTGATTGCGGGCCATAGCGCTGGTGGTCATCTGGCCGCTGCAATGCTGGCAACAGATTGGGCTGATTATGATTTGCCCGATGATATCGTCACCGCCGGATTGGGTATTTCAGGGATTTATGATTTGCGCCCGTTAATACCAACAAAACTCAATGACAGCCTGCAACTTGATGATGCTGGTGCGCGCAATGCCAGCCCGCTGCTGTGGCCCACACCGCTTGGTAAAAAGTTTCAGGCATGGGTTGGCGGTGATGAATCGCAAGAATTTATTCGCCAGAGTGAGACCATTGCCGCCTGTTGGCTTGGTGGCGGTACACCAACAAAATCGATCACAGTGCCAAATAAAAACCATTTTACGGTGATTGATCAATTGCTGGACGGTAAAAGTGATATGGTAAAAGCATTGATCGGTTTAGCTAGGCCCTAAAAAGATGACAACAACTTCAACCGAAACCCCGTCGGGCCCAATCCTACCAAGTAAGGGCGCGGCGGATGAAAACTTTCCCGTTGGCTCTTTCCTTATTGCCAAAGAACTGCGCCCCCACGTGGCCGCTTATTATGATTTTGCCCGCGCTATTGACGATATAGCCGATGATGAAAACGCCCCAAACGAAACCAAAATTGCCAGCCTGCTCGAAATGGATGCCGCTCTGGCAACAGGGGAAAACCAAGACAATCCAGCATTGGCCAAAGCGCATAAATTACGCAAATCCATGCTGGAAACCGATGTCAGTCTTGACCATGGTCGAGATTTAATCGTCGCTTTTATTCAAGATTGTGAAAAAAATCGCTATCGTACATGGGCCGAACTCATTGGCTATTGCATGAATTCTGCCAGTCCTGTTGGGCGGTTTTTGCTGGAATTACATGGCGAAGATCGCGCCCACTTTCGCCAATCTGATGCGCTTTGTAATGCCTTGCAGGTCATCAATCATTTGCAGGATTGCAAAAAAGATTTTCAGCAGCTTGATCGCTCTTACTTGCCTGGCATTTGGCTTAGTGCCGCAGGGGTGAAACCTGAAGATGTGACGCAAGATAAAGCCTCCAGCGGTTTGCGCGCCGTGATGGATCAGTGCCTGGCCGCCACGCGCAACTTGTTGGATGAAGCCAGTGAGTTGCCGCATTTGTTTTTTTCACGCCGCCTGGCAATGGAAACCGCTGTCATTATCAATATTGCATATCGCCTGGTTGATGAACTTGAAAAACGCGACCCCGTGGCCGAGCGGGTGGAATTGACCAAGCCACAATTAATTGCCTGCACGGTGCGTGGCGCATGGTCAGGGTTGTGGCGATAATTCATGTGGGCCTTTTTGAGCACATATTGGCTGGATATTTTACTGACCTTGAGTTGGTTGGTTCTCGCTTTTGCCTGGCCCTTGAATGGCGGTGGCTTTTGGAAAGTCGATCAGCGTTTACCGCTTAACCCCGAACCGCTTAAAAATCTGCCAAAAGTTGCCATCATTGTTCCGGCCCGCAATGAAGCCCAAGTAATTGCCCAAAGCGTAAAAGGACTGCTGGGGCAAAATTACCATGGGCAGTTTTCAATTGTCATCGCCAATGATTCCAGCACAGATGACACCGCTCAAATTGTTGAAGGTTTGAAATCTGATAAACTCACCCTCATCAATACGCCTCAATTGCCAGAGGGTTGGGCGGGTAAAATGTGGGCGCTTGAGAACGGTATTAAAGCCATAGAAAACCAAAAGCCTGAATTTTACTGGCTCACCGATGCCGATATTTTTCACCAACCAAATGTCTTAACCTGTCTTGTTGCCCAAGCTGAAAATAACCAATTGGCGCTTGTTTCTGAAATGGTCAAATTGCGGTGTCAGACGTTCTGGGAAAAACTCTTAACCCCTGCCTTCATTTTCTATTTCACCTTAATCTATCCGTTCCGCGCCGTGAATGATCCAAACAGCAAAATCGCAGGGGCCGCAGGGGGATCTGTTTTAATTCGCCGCCAAGCCTTAGAGGATATCGGCGGCATCAAAGCGCTGCAATCGGCTGTGATTGATGACTGCACCTTGGGTAAATTGGTCAAACAATCTGGCTGCAGAATCTGGTTGGGGTTCGGTGAGCGTTCGTTTTCATTGCGTGGTAACGACACCCTGGCCGACCATTGGCAAATGGTGCAGCGTTCAGCCTATACACAATTGAGATTTTCACCGCTTTTCCTCTTTGGCGCTATGGCAGGCTTGTTTTTCTCTCATGTTTTGCCGGTTTTACTACTGTCATGGCCAGCTTTGCTGATTATGGCTGTGATATATTGGCCAACAGTTCGGTTTTATGGTTTATCACCAATTTGGGCGCTAACACTGCCCATTTCAGCCACTTTATTCGGCCTGATGACCATAAGTTCGGCGCTTTCGTATCATTTAGGCTGGTCAAACAAATGGCGTGATCGCCAAATAGCAAAATCTTGAGGGTTTTAGCCACAGCTTTGCCACAAAAGACTAACAACATGACGCACAAGATGCGACGAACAATGGTTGGCTAATGAGGCGATTCAGTGCTAGATTAGCCGCAAATCGGCTGGATTCTCAAAACGAAAACAAAATGACAGTAAAAACTCCCCTCTTAGATCAGGTCAACAACCCTCAAGACCTGAAAAAGCTAAAACCTACTCAATTGCGCCAATTGGCTGATGAGTTGCGTGAAGAAATCATTGATGCAGCCTCTGAAACGGGCGGTCACTTTGGCGCTGGCCTTGGTGTACTCGAACTTACCGTTGGTTTGCATTATGTATTTGATGCCCCCAAAGATCGCATTATTTGGGACGTTAGTCATCAGGCATATCCGCATAAAATCCTCACAGGCCGCCGCGATCGTATCCGTAAAATTCGCCAAAAAGACGGGCTTTACGGTTTTACCAAGCGCGATGAAAGTGAATATGATCCGTTTGGAACCGCCCATTCTTCCACCTCAATTTCAGCAGGGTTTGGCATGGCCAAGGCCCGCGATCTGATGGGCAAAGACAATCACGTTATTTCCATCATTGGTGACGGTGCCATGTCGGCCGGTTTGGCCTATGAAGCCATCAACAATGCGGGGGCTGATAAGTCTCGCATGATTGTGATTCTCAATGACAATGGCATGTCCATTGCCCCCGGTGTTGGCGCGTTAACCAATTACCTGTCACGCATTGTGTCTTCTCGCCCGTTCTTGTCCTTGCGCGATATTGCCAAACAATTGACGAAAAAATTCCCCGAACCTTTGCAAGTCGCCGCTGCCCGGGCTGATGAATTTGCCCGTGGTATGGTTTTGGGGGGAACCTTGTTTGAAGAACTTGGGTTTTATTATGTTGGGCCGGTTGATGGTCACGATTTAGATACCTTGATCCCGATTCTGCAAAACGTGCGCGATGCCGATCAGCTTGGCCCGATTTTGGTTCATGTGGTGACCGAAAAAGGCAAAGGCCACCCGTTTAAAACCGATACGGTTGAAAAATACCATGCAGTAGGCAAATTTAACAAAGACACGGGCGAATTTATAAAAGTTCCGACAAACACCCCCAGCTACACCAGTGTTTTTGCCGATGCCTTGATTAAAGAAGCTGAAAAAGATGAAAAGGTAATCGCCATCACTGCCGCCATGCCGTCGGGCACGGGCATTGATAAATTTGAAAAACACTTCCCTGAACGCACTTTTGATGTTGGCATTGCCGAACAGCACGCGGTCACCTTTGCAGCAGGTATGGCGACCGAAGGCTATAAACCTTTTACCGCAATTTATTCAACCTTCCTGCAACGTGCTTACGATCAGATTGTTCACGATGTGGCGTTGCAAAATCTGCCCGTCCGTTTTGCCATTGATCGGGCAGGGTTGGTTGGACAAGACGGGGCAACACATGCCGGTAGTTTTGATATTGCCTATCTGGCCTGCCTGCCCAACATGATCGTTATGGCCGCTTCAGATGAAGCCGAGTTGGTTCACATGGTGGCAACCTCTGCTGCGATTGATGATGGCCCCAGTGCCTTTAGATATCCGCGCGGTTCTGGTGTTGGTGTGAAGATGCCTCAAGAAGGTATTCCGCTTGAAATCGGCAAAGGCCGCATCGTCAAAGAAGGCACAGAAGTTGCCCTTTTGTCATTTGGTGCGCGCATGCAGGAATGCTTAAAAGCGGCAGAAGAATTAGAAGGCTTGAACATTTCAACCACGGTGGCCGATGCCCGTTTTGCCAAGCCGCTCGATACGCAATTGTTGGCAGATCTGGCGAAAAACCATGAGGTGTTGATTACTATTGAAGAAGGATCAATCGGTGGATTTAGTACGCAGGTCCTGCATCATCTGGCCGCTAACGCTTTGCTTGATAAAGGCCTGAAAGTGCGCCCGATGTTCCTGCCCGATCAGTTCGTCACTCACGGAGCCCCAAGTGAGCAATATGCAATTGCCGGGCTACAGACAGAACATATCGTTGCTGAAGCACTAGCCGCAATGAACGGAAAAACCACGGCGATTTCTGTTTCAAAAGCCACGGTTTAATAGCAGGTAGTGTGTAAGAGCGTATAGAGCGTTTAGAAAGATTGTATTATGGGTTCATCTTGCAATAGTTGCGGAACACACAATGGTCCAGCCATTGATCGTGATGCCATTGCCAAAAAAGTAAAAAAGGCCTCATCGTCTTTTTACTGGGCCATGCGCATTTTGCAAAAACCCAAACGCGAAGCCATTTTTGCCGTTTACGCTTTTTGCCGCGCCGTCGATGATGTGGCAGATGGCAATATCCCGCTTGAAGTCAAACGCAAGGCCTTGGCCAGTTGGCGCGATGAGATTAACGCGCTATACGGTTTTGGTCAAAACAAATACACCATTGTTCAAGCTCTCAAGCAACCGGTTGAAGACTTCAACCTGCAACAGGATGATTTTCTGGCCGTCATTGATGGTATGCAAATGGATGCTGATGGTCCGATCATTGCCCCATCGCGTGAGGTGCTCGATCTATATTGCGACCGTGTTGCTGCTGCTGTTGGACGTTTGTGCGTTGCCATTTTTGGCGAACCGGGTGAGAAAGGCCAAATCGTTGCCTATCATCAGGGCCGCGCTTTGCAACTGACCAATATTTTACGTGATATCGCTGAAGATGTCGATGATGGTCGTCTGTATTTACCCAAAGAATATTTAGAGGCACATGGCATTGATTATAGTGATTTACAAAATGTCATGGGCCAAAAAGGTTTTGTTGCCCTATGGCGACAAATGGCGCAGGAAGCTGAAGCTGAGTACGATAAAACCTATGCCGCTTTAGCAAAATGCGATTCTAAAAAAATGCGCGCATCTTATATTATGGCCGATATTTATCACGCCAATCTCATCCGTATGATTGCTTTGTCAGACGATCAGATTGCTGATCCAAAATTCAACAAACGCCTTGTCGGTAAAGTTGAAAAACTGGCAATCGCTGCTAAAAAGTTTTGGGGCTAACCCTTGGCGCGTGTACATATCATTGGGGCGGGATTAGCCGGGCTTTCTACCGGTGTTGAGCTGGCATTAAAAGGCCATGAATTAATAATTTATGAGCAGGCCAACCAGGCAGGCGGGCGCGCCCGTTCGTTCCATGATGCCCATTTAGATCGCACGATTGACAATGGTAATCACTTGATGCTGTCAGGCAATTATAGCGTCACCAACATGCTCGAAACCATCAATGCCAGCACCCGGTTAAGTGGACCAGATCACGCCAGTTTTGATTTTGCCGATCTTGAAACCGATGATAATTGGACGATCAATTTCAACCGTGGGCCTGTGCCTTTATGGGTGCTTTACGAACGCACTCGCGTACCAGGCACCTCGATGATGGATTATGTGGCCGGGTTGAAGCTTCTTACCGCAGGCAACCGTTCGGTCAGAAACCTGTTTGGTGAACAGGGCCAGATGTACCGTCGTTTTTGGGAACCTTTTTCAGTCGCCGTTCTCAACACCGCACCCGATATTGCCGTGGCCCGTTTGATGCTGCCCGTGCTACGCGAAACCCTTGCCAAGGGGGCCGAATACTCAAAACCACTAGTGGCCAAACAAGGCTTGTCACACACCTTTATTGATCCGGCTTTAAAGTGGCTATCTTATCGAAAAGCCGATGTGCGTTTTGGTCAGCGGGTAAGCAAAATCGAAGTTGCCAATAACAGTGCAACCGCCATTGTGACGGGCAAAAACATCGAACCTCTTGGCCCAGATGATAAAATCGTACTTGCCGCCCCGCCATGGATCGCGTCAACACTGGTTGAAGGTATCATCGCACCAGACCAGTTTGCCCCGATCGTCAATGTGCATTTTCAGGTTGACGGTTTTGATGAGACAAAAATCAAAACACCAATGCTTGGTCTGGTTGGAAGCGTTTCGCAATGGCTGTTTGTGCGCGGCGACATCATTTCGGTCACTGTGAGCGCAGGCCACGGGCTTGCCGATAAATCAAGCAAAGAAATTGCCGCAATCACCTGGCCAGAAGTGGCCAAAGCCTATGGCTTGGATGCCACCAGCATTCCGCCCGCACGAGTAATCAAAGAACAGCGCGCAACCTTTATTGCCACCCCTGAGCAATTGGTAAAACGCGCCCCAACCAAAACCCATATAAACAATTTAATGCTGGCAGGGGACTGGACTGACACCGGTCTGCCTGCAACGATAGAAGGTGCAATACGCTCAGGCGTAAAGGCAGCAAAGGCTATTATGAAATGAAGAACCAAATTGAATTAGCAAAACAAAACGCGCGCGAGGCTGGAAAGCATTTATTTGATCTGCAAAAAGATGACGGCCATATTGTTTTTGAACTTGAGGCCGATGCCACCATTCCGGCTGAATATATTTTTCTCAATCATTTCATCAATGATCTGGAACCTGAGATAGAAGCTGAAATGGGCGAATATTTGCGCTCAATTCAATCAGATGAGCATGATGGCTGGCCGCTTTTCCATGATGGTGAATTTAATATTTCAGCCTCGGTTAAAGCTTATTACGCCTTAAAAATTATCGGTGATGATATTCAAGCCGATCACATGGTTCGGGCGCGAAAAGCCATTTTAAATTATGGTGGTGCAGAAAAATCCAACGTCTTTACCCGTTATGCGTTGGCATTATTTGAGCAAGTACCCTGGCACGGTGTGCCGGCAATGCCGGTTGAATTGATGCTGATGCCGCGCTGGTTTCCCGTCAATATCTGGAAATTTGCCTATTGGTCTCGCACCGTCATTGGCCCGCTTCTGATTTTAGCCTCAAAACGACCCAAAGCAGCAAATCCACGAAATGTTGATTGTCAGGAATTATTTAAAACCCCAACCGATAAAATTAAAAAGTGGAATGTCAATCCGACGGGCAGCAAGTGGGGTGATTTTTTTATTGCGCTCGATAAGCTTTTACAACCGCTTGAGCGCCATGTTTTTCCGCGTCTTCCATTCCGCAAAAAAGCCGTGCGCCGCGCTATTGAATTTATAAATCCGCGCTTGAACGGCTTTGATGGGTTGGGCGCAATTTTTCCAGCCATGGCCAACACGGTAATGGCATTTCATGTGCTTGGTTATGATAAAGAGCACCCTGATTATGTCATTGCCCTTGGGGCGGTGCGAAAATTGGTTGTGGAAACCCGTGACAAACGCAAAGGCCGCGCGCGTTATTGCCAACCGTGTGTCTCACCCATTTGGGACACATCTTTGGCCGCTCATGCTTTGCTTGAATCGGGTGTTGAGCGTAGTGATGAACGTCTGGTCAAAGCATGTGACTGGCTCGCCAGCGAACAGATTTTAGAGGTTGAAGGCGATTGGGCCATTAACGCGCCAGACTTGCGCCCGGGTGGTTGGGCCTTTCAATATAAAAATGATTACTACCCCGATGTGGACGACACTGCTGTTGTTGGCATGTTGCTGCACCGTGTTGATGCGGATAAATATAAAGAAAATATCAACCGCGCAGCCGAATGGATTATTGGCATGCAGTCCGCCAATGGCGGCTGGGGTGCTTTTGATATTGATAATGATGCCGAGTTTTTAAATTCTATTCCTTTTGCCGATCACGGTGCATTGCTTGACCCTCCAACCGTTGATGTGGCGGCGCGCTGTTTATCGTTTTTAGCGCAAATAGGATACGAGCAACACGAGCCTTGTATTAAACGCGGTATTGAATTTCTTAAAGCCGAGCAAGAACAAGATGGCTCCTGGTTTGGCCGCTGGGGCACCAATTATGTTTACGGTACATGGTCTGCCCTATGCGCCCTTAATGCGGTTGGCGTAGATATGAAACAACCTTGGATACAAAAATCAGTTGCCTGGCTCAAATCACGCCAACGCGAAGATGGCGGCTGGGGCGAAGATGGCGCAACCTATTGGGAAGATCAAAAAGACAGCGTAAAAACCTCCACTCCCTCACAAACAGCCTGGGCCGTGCTTGGCCTGATGGCTGCTGGTGAAGTTGATGCTGAAACAGTTGAAAAAGGCGTGGCATACCTTAATGAACAACCCCGTGATGGTGCAAAGTGGGATGAAGAAGCCTACACCGCCGTTGGCTTCCCTCGGGTGTTTTATCTGCGTTACCACGGCTATTCGGCCTACTTCCCAACTTGGGCACTGGGCCGTTATGCCAGCCTGAAACGCGGCAACTCACGTCAGGTGGAGTGGGGGATGTAAGTGTCAAAAATTGCCCTCATAACCGGAATGGATTACGAAGCCAAAATTGCTTTAAAGGCAATTAAGGAAAGTGCAACGGTGAATAAGCCACTGGTTTTTGTGGCAGGGCCCGCTGCCCCGCTGGCTGAAAAAGTAATGGCACAGGCGGTTGAGCAGGGGGCAAAAGGGATCGTTAGTTTTGGTGTGTGTGGTGGGCTTGATCCGTCTTTTAAAGCCGGAAAAGTCATCTTGCCGGATCAAATTCTAACGCAAGGCGAAAAGCCGATACTATATCCAAACGCGGAGATAAATATCTCTTGGCGTGATGCGATTCTGCCTGTGATTGAACAAGACTATTTTGTGTCTTGCGCGCCTCTTGTCAGTTTTGATCAACCGATTACCACTGTGGAGGGGAAACGAAAATTGCATGAGCAAACAGGCGCCTGCGCCGTTGACATGGAATCAGGGGTGCTGGCAGCTTTAGCCAAGGCCCATGGCCTACCCTTCATCGCAGTGCGCGTGGTGGGTGATATCGCAGACCAAAGCATTCCGCCTGCCTTTGATAAAGTTTTAAAGCCAAATGGTCAGCTCTCGGTTTTTGAACTCATTAAAGGCTTGATGACAAAATGGCCTGGCATCAAGGTGCTTAAAAACCTGGCTAAAAATGATGGCGAAGCGTGCACCAATTTATCGGGGTTAACGCAGCTTGCTCTCCCAGACTTTAAATTACCAGAATAGATAAAATTTGTTCCCGGGCTTTGATCTGGATTCAATAAATTTGTGTTTGAATACCATCTCAATGTTGTGGGAAGGTTCATTGTTATGGTTCGTAAAATTTGGCCAGGTTTATTATCAGTTCTTTTGATAACACTTTTTGTGCAAAACGCATCGGCAAAGAAAATTCGTATTCCGCATAATTTGTCTTTTAAGTTACCTGCAACTTTTCATTCGGTTTCAAGCGCCACTAGCTCCCCCAGTATTGTTAATGCTATGGACCTGCCAGACATTCCTGCCCTTAAGCATGAAAGCGGGGCATATATTGACCTTGGTTATAATTATAAAGAAAAATCATGGATTGGCTATATTGGTAGCAAAACCAAATATTTGAAATTAAGTGATGAAAAGTTAACAGAAATTATGAAACTGGCCGGTATCAAAGAGCTACCGTTCGTTCCCTTTCGCAATGGAATGAGCCGCCGTGCTACAACAGAAACACCCACCCAGTTAGCTAGGCGGATCAGGGCTGAACACCTGGCAAGAATCAATGGTTTTAAACCTCGCCGTTTTGATGAAAGCCAGATGCAGTTTCAGAGCCGTGTGTTTACTCAAAACATTAAAAACCGTTATGGATTACGTGGTCGTCTGGCAACCGAAACACCCGCCCAATATCAAACCTGGGTTTTTGCTCAAGAAAGAAAGATCAAAGCTGAGCGCCGTCAAAAGGAAAAGGATGATCGCGGCATAATCACTAAAGCTTTTTCATTTTTGTTTGGCGGCATTGGTACGTTTTTTCCGTTATTTGTTTTAGCGGCCATGTTTTACACCCTTCACCGAATTAAAAAGGCTTTGTTTCTTGTTGTTGGTGGCTTGTTTGGTGGAAAAAAACAGTCTGAGCCTAAAACTTCTTCAGCATCCTATCAACAAATCCATCAGCCAGAACCTCAACAACCAATAACTCAGGAAGAAGCACAACTGCGTTCAGAAATTCAACAAATTATGCGTAACCGTGCTGCTCAAATGTCTAATGAAAATAAAGTCTTTTCAGATCAAACATCAAGTCGGCAAACCTCATATCAAACAGTAACACCTCAAACTATTTCCCCTCAACCAACACCAGCACCCTCACAAACTCCATTGTCATATGAAGACTTACAGATCATAAACACTTATGAAGCTCCATCGCGCAAGAAAAAGCCCACGCCAAAATATTCTACGGTTACAAAAACGGCAAAAATATTTGGTCAGAGCGCTTGATTTTCCCGAAATTAGCTGGCTTTGCGCTGTTCGCTTTCATTAGTTGATTGTTCTTCAACAATTTTTTCAAACATATATTCAGCAGGACGCTGATTGGAAAGATCAATTTCAGGAGCCATTGGGCCTTCGGTATCAACCCCTTTTAAGAACACCTTCAGGGCTTTTAACGGATGGGCCACCGTGTCGGCAACCGCTGTTGGTTCAAACCCGCAATGGACCATACAGTCGGCGCATTTTTCATATTTGCCCGTGCCATAGGCATCCCAGTCTGTGGTTTCCATCAGTTCTTTAAAGGAATTAGCATAGCCTTCACCAATCAAATAACATGGTTTTTGCCAGCCAAACACGTTCAGCGTCGGGTTGCCCCAGGGTGTACATTCATATTGTTGATTGCCGGCTAAAAAGTCGAGGAATAAAGTTGATTGGTTGAACATCCATTTGCGGCCCTTTTCACGGCCCAAACGAAAGACATCACGGAACAGGTTTTTCGTGTGGGTGCGTTTCAGGAAGTATTCCTGACCATCGGCTCGCTCATAAGCATATCCGGGGGAAATGGTAATGCTTTCAACCCCTAAGGTCATGACATAATCAAAAAACTCAGCCATTACCTCTGGCTTGGCATTGTTAAACAAGGTGGCATTAACCGTAACGCGAAAGCCTTTATCAACTGCCATTTTAATTGCATCAACGGCAATTTTAAAGGTGCCTTTCTGGTCAACAGCATGGTCATGCTCTTCTTCCAAACCATCAAGATGAACAGAAAAAGTCAGGTAGGGTGAGGGCGTGTAATCTTTCATGCGCTTGCGAAGCAAGAGGGCGTTGGTGCAAAGATATACAAACTTTTTACGCGCCACGATGCCTTTAACAATTTCAGGCATTTCCTTGTGGATCAAAGGCTCACCGCCTGGAATAGAAACAATTGGCGCACCGCACTCATCAACACCATCAAGGCAATCTTTAACCGATAGACGCTTGGCCAGAATTGGATCTGGATAATCAATTTTACCACACCCGGGGCAGGCCAGATTGCACTTAAATAGCGGTTCAAGCATCAACACAAGGGGATAGCGTTTAACGCCAGTAATTTTTTGCTTCATTATATAAGCGCCAACACGAATTTGTTGGATTAAAGGGACTGCCATTTTGTTTCCAGCTCAACAAAGTAAAGGATAAAGTAATTTAGTCAGGATTAGGCTTTCACCGTCCCATCGTCAATAGTAAGCTTTATCATCGGTTATTTTGTGATCGGTTTGTCCTACGGCTTTTTATGATGCCGCCCGATCGTCCAGGCAATAAACTGTGGTAAAACAATCAACGTGCTGACTAATGTTATAAGTATGGCAATTGTAAGAAGCTCGCCCATTGAAGCGGTACCTTTATGGGGGGAAAGCCACAATGTGCCAAATGATCCGATTGTTGTCAGCGCTGAAATGAGCACTGCGCGCGGTGTGGTTGTATCAATCACCTGTCGTTTTGCCCCGTCTTCGCGCGCTCTCATAACGTAATGAATAGCAGAATCAACCCCAAGGCCAAGCAATAATGGCAACACGATCACATTGGCAAAGTTGAATGGTGATTTGAAAATGACCGTATAAGCCAGCAATAAAAGCGTTGATAAAACAAGCGGGGCTAAAACCAGTGTAATGGGAACAATAGCGCGAAGAACGGGCAGCAGAATAATAAGAACAAGCCCGAAAGCCACCATGGTGGCAAGGCGCATAGCGTTGGAAACCACATCAGCCGCACCGATTATTTCAACCGGAGTACCCGTCACATTTGGGGCCAGTGTTTTCACATCATTAACAAATGAGGCAAGTGCCATCTGATTGCTCATGTCTTTTGCCGGTACAATTTCCAGCCGCCATCGGCCATCGCCGGTTACATATCGTTTGGCAATATCACGGTCGATGGTTTGAACATCCAAAGGTTCGGTAATTGCCATTTGACCCAGAATTGAAAGCAGGCCGGGAAATTGCAGGAACATATCACGTTCAATCATTGCAAGGCGTTTGTCGCTGGCAGGTTTTGGAATGTCCAAAACCACAAAAGCACGCCGTAAATTTGAAGCTTCTTTTTTAAGGCGCGCCGATGCTTTTGGCGATGTTTCAATTGCCAGCAGTAGTTCTTTAACACGGGCCAATGCGGTGCGACGTTGCCGCGGCGTTAATGGCGTTGCCATCGGGGGCTTGGCCGGCACAATCGTTGCCAGAGATGAGAGCATTGCAAGCTTGGATTTTTGTCGGGCTGGTAAGAATGTATCAAGCCAGCGCACTTGCTTCACACTTGGCAGTTGGGCCAGTTTAACCGCCAATTGTTCAGCGTCTTGCGCGCTTGGCACGATTACTTGCGCCGCATAAGCTTCGCCCGGTTCCTGCTTGAGGATTTCTTTAAAAGCAATAACCGAGCTTGATTTGGGATCTTTCAGATTAACCGGGTCACCATCAAAACGCACATCAGGTAACAACACAATCGCAGCAATAGCCACCATGATGGTAAATACCGTGGTACCAAGACGAAGATGTTGCCACACAGGTTTTGGTAAAGTTGCAACCGGCTTTAAATGCTTTTGTTTCGGGGAGATATTGAGTTTGGCCAGTACCGCAGGAATAAGGGTCATTGAGGCAAGGAAAGAAATGACAATGCCGCCTGCTGCAATAATCCCCAATTGCGCCATACCAACAAAATCACTGGGGATAAAAGCAAGAAAAGCCAAAGCAGTGGTCAGCGTACACAGCGCAAGGGCAGGGCCAGAATGATGCGCGCCTGCTGCAATCGCTGCTATTGTTTCGCGGCCCCGAATACGTTCTTCCCAGTAGCGCAAAACCGTATGCACGGCATAATCGATACCAAGGCCAATAAACAGAACCGCAAAGGCCACAGAGATCATATTGAGTGAGCCAACCGCTATAGTGGCAAAACCTATGTTGGCCATAAAGCCAAACACCAGTAAGGAAACAGCCGGTACAATCAATCGAGTGACAGGCATACCAAGCCAAATTACCAGAACAACCAAAACAAACGACACGATGCCAGCACGAACAGCCCCCTTTGTGACAGATTCAAACTCCTCACCATTAAGAGCAGCTTCTCCTGTTAAAGAGATTTTGACCAGACCCGATCGTGTCACTTCCGGGTCAGAAATAATCTGATGGGCTTGGCTTAAAGCTGCACTGGAGGGATCAATTTGTGAAAAGTCTAAAACAGGTTTGACAGATATATACCATCTTTTTGGTGTTTCTTGTTTCTTACCCGTAACAATGGCAGGCCAGTCAAGCGGTCGTGATTTTCCGTTGATGCCGGCTGTGACGGTCATTTTTGCTTGCTTTAAAAAGCCACTGATTGAATCTGGCGCGCGACCTGCTTTAATGGCGGGTAGCATTTGTTCGAGCACCTGAGCAAAGCCGACAAAATTTGGTGATTTAACTAAGGTGTCAAGAATGGGCCCGCTCTGTTTAACCTTGCTGACAATACCTGCAATATCTGATTCAGGCAGATACAAAATGCCATATTTATCAAAGAAAGATCCCAGTCCTGGGGCATAAACATCGCTGAATAATTCTGGGTAAGCTTGAAATGATTCAACCAGAGCACGGCTGGATTCTCGCGCTGCATCACCATTTTTCGATTCAACCACAACAATAAAATTATTATCAATGGTGGGAAAGGCGCGAGTGAAATCAACAAAGGCTTTGCGAAACGGAAGTTCGTTGGAAATCATTTTTCCAGGATCTGTATTGACCTCCAGCCGCCATGAGGCCAATGCCATTGATGTTGCCGCGATGACA
>JALWJW010000174.1 GCA_026996935.1 Hyphomicrobiales bacterium | reverse complement strand
GCGCAAAGTGTTAAAGCATTGTCTATGTCGTTGCGGCGCACGTGGGTTGAGCGTGGTGCGCGCTCCGGGGCGTAAAGTGAGTATTGGTTGAGTTAAGGATTGTTGAAACTGGTGGAAAGAGAAAAACTGTGTTGAGGAAAAAAACAAAAAAAATCTTTGTAAGACGGGCGGCTTTTTTGCTTGCCGGTTGTGCATTGTCTCTTCCAGCTTCACCCTCTTTTTCGGCGGAAAATTTACAAGTGAGGGCGGTTGTAAAAGCATATGCCAGTGCAACAATCTCAGTGACAATTTCAGCGCGTGTCAAAGCGCTGCCATTTCGTGAGGGGCAATCTTTTCGTAAAGGCGAGGTATTGGTATCGTTTGATTGTGATCGCTATATTGCAGATTTACGTGCAAAGAAGGCGGCTTTTAAAGCGCGGGCTTTGGTGGCGAAAAACAATACCAGATTATTGCGCCATCAGGCCGTGGGTAAAAATGAATTAGCTGTTTCAATTTCACAAATGGCAGAGGCAGAAGCGGTTAAGGATGGGCAGGCTGCATTGGTCAAGCAATGTAAAATTGCTGCCCCTTATGACGGGAAAATGGTTGAACGGTTGATAAATACCCACGAAATTCCCGCCCCAAACCAACCGCTTTTTAAAATCATTGATCGCTCGAAGGTGGAAGTGAAGCTGATTGTGCCTTCGCGCTGGCTGGTATGGTTGAAACCGAATACACCTTTTGTCATTCATCTTGATGAAACAGGAAATGTTTTGCGTGCAAGAGTAACTCGAATGGGTGCAATTGTGGATGCTGTTTCGCAAACAGTGAAAGTGACGGGCGAGCTTTTATCGCCTTCCAATAAAGTTTTACCTGGTATGAGTGGGACGGCGACGTTCTCTTATACGGGTAGTTGAAATCGGGCGGGCATTATCTCTCTCCCCAACAGGCGGCTCTTGTCAATCTAGCCCCTAAATGCCCGCCCGATTTCCAACTTTTTTATTTTATGCCAGACTTTTAAAGTGAGTTTTATATGTCTGTATCACCGAAACTGGCCACATCGGGCGTGCCAAATCCGGGCGTATTAAATGTTAAGAGGCAGAATGTGGATGAGCCGAATGTTGATGCACCTTCTACGGTTACCCAAACGATGAGCGTTACCCGGCAAACTGGTGATGGCGATAAAACTCAAACACCGCAACGGTTGCAGGTTTTGCTTATGCTAGAGGCGCAAATGCGGGCGCAACGCCGTGTGCCTGCATTATCACTTTGGGCAGTGAATGAGTTTCGCACTATTATTGATTACTCACAATGTATCTTTTTGCGACTTAACAAAAGCAACAAAGCGAAAGTTATTGCCGTTTCCAGTTTAGCCAGTGTTGACCGTCATGCACCTTTTATTCGACTGGTTGAAAAACGTGTGGCAGAGATGCTTAAGGCTAATAAAACGGATGAGCGTAGTGCGGCTGATGTTTTTGATGTTTTTCTTGAAGAAACTGACTCTGACAGTAAGAGCGATCCTGGGTCAAAGGGTGATGTTGTCTATCCATTTCGTAAAGCCATTATTCTACCGTTGATTGATTTTGAGGGAAAAGTGTTTGGTGCTTTTCTGTTTGCGCGGCGTAATGGCTGGAGCCAGAATGAACTGGTTATTATTAAGCGGCTTGGTGAAAGCTTTGCTCATGCGTTTCAGGCGTTGGTGCCTAAACGGAAGTTGAAACCGTGGGGATTTTCCAAATGGGTCGGGTTAGGGCTTGGATTGTCTGCTGTTATGGCGTTGTTTATTCCGGTACCTATGTCAGTAATGGCACCAGCAGAAGTGGTAGCTGAAAAGCCATATGTGATTGCGGCACCTATTGATGGGGTAATAAAAAAAATTATTCCAGAAGCGAATTCGCCGGTTGCCAAGGGTGATGTCTTATTTTTTCTTGAGGATGCGGTACTTAAATCTGATGTGGAGGTGGCGCAGCGTAAAGAGCTGGTTAGTCAGGCACGCTATGTAACAGCAAAACAATCAGCTTTCAGTGATCCAAAAGCATATAAACAATTAGCGATTTACAAGGCAGAGGTGGGGCTGGCTAAAGAGGAGCGTATTTTTGCAGAAACCCGGTTGGCGCGCACAATTGTTCGGGCGCAAAAATCAGGATTGTTGATTTACAGTAACCGAAAGGACTGGGTCGGCAAGCCTGTGCGAACAGGTGAGCGGATTATGGAGATTGCAGATCCTAACCAGGTGCAAATTCGTATTGATTTGCCTGTTGGTGATGTGATTGCTTTAAAAAAACAATCGCGCGTGAGGTTTTTTCTTGATGCCAATCCACTTAATCCTATTAGTGCTAAAGTGTTGCGTGCCAGTTATCGGGCTAAAGATGTTGCAGGTGTGGGGCTGGCTTATCAAATTGTTGCCAGGTTTGAGCAGACAGCAAATGGCAGGAAAACCGGTAAAAAGAATACGCCGCGCATAGGTTTGCGCGGGACAGCGCAAATTTTAGGTCGAAAAGTATTCTTGGGATTTTATTTGTTTCGTAAACCTATTTCGGCCGCACGTCAGTATTTTGGGTTGTAGGGTAACGTGGATATTACTGAAACAACGCCATTGCCACCGCTTCGTGATGAATTGCAATTCTTAAAAGCCGGGGATGATGTGGGGCGGGATTCCGGATTTCTTATTTTTGACCCTGTTGAGCATAAATATTTTCGCATCGGTCAGGAGGTTGCACATGCTTTGGCCAATTGGGGCTTGGGAACAGCAGGTAAACTTGTTGAAGCAATGACTGCGCGTGGTGTGGTATTTGGGTTTGAGCAGGTTGAGGAATTGTTGAAATTTATCAGTGTTAATCATTTGAGCATTTTGGGTGCGGGTGGTTCTCAAATGATCATAGATCAACAGGCAGGACGTAATCGTTCGCTGTTTACCCGGCTTGTTCATCATTATTTGTTTTTTAAAGTTCCACTGGTTCATCCTCACCGGTTTTTGCAAATGGCGCTGCCCTATGTGCGATGGCTGGGTTGGAGATCTACTCATGTAGTCATATTCGGCATCACGCTTTTGGGCTTGTATTTAACGGGCCGGCAATGGGATGTCTTTGTTCATAGTTTTACTAATTTTACCCGATGGGACGGGTTAATTATTCTTGGTCTTGCTTTGATCGTGTTAAAAACTGGTCATGAATTGGGTCATGCGTTTGTTGCAACATCTTATGGCTGTAAAGTGCCTGTGATGGGGGTGGCTTTTCTGGTGTTGTTTCCCATGCTCTATAGTGATGTGAGCGATACCTGGCGTCTGGTTGATAAATCTAAGCGGTTAAAAGTTGATGGCGCAGGGATGCTGGTTGAAATCTCAATGGGTGGGGTTTGTTTGTTTTTGTGGGCAGTCTTTCCGCCTGGGATTTTGCGTGACCTTTGCTTTTTTGTGGCCACAACAGGGTGGATTATGAGCGTGATGGTCAATCTTTCACCATTTATGCGCTTTGATGGCTATCATATTCTTGCTGATGCATTGGGTATTCATAACCTACAGGCACGTGGGTTTGCTATGGGGCGTTGGCAGATGCGTAGATCCTTGTTGGGACTAAAGGATGAAGCACCTGAAGTGTTTTCGTCCCAGATGCAAAAGATATTGATTGCCTATGCTTGGGGGACGTGGGTGTATCGGTTTTTCCTGTTTTTGGGTATCGCGGTTGTTGTTTATTTTATGTTTTTTAAAGTCCTTGGGATTTTGTTGTTTATTGTCGAGATTATTTGGTTTTTAGCTATGCCTTTTTATAATGAGATTTCAGTTTGGTGGGCAAGGCGGCGCGATATTGTTTCAAATTGGCGTGGTCGAATTGTTATGGGGCTTGTGCTAGCCGGGTTAACGGGTTTGTTTTTACCACTTAGTGGAGAGGTGAGAATACCGGCGGTGATTGGTGCGCAGCAGGCCAGTGAAATTTATGCGCCAAGCCCCGCACGGGTCGATAAGGTTTTTGTCAGCGTTGGTTCTCGCGTTAAAAAGGGGGATGTGCTGGTTTGGCTTGTTGGTGATGAGAATGGTTTTCTGTCAAAACAGGCGCAATTAAAGCTGGAGTTGTCGCAACGTCGAATTACCACGGGTGTTTCAGATGTTGAAGAGCGTGCATTGCGTCCTGTTTTATTGCGTGAGGTGGTGGCACTAAAGAGTGAGTTGAGCGGATTGGCACGCCAGCGTGAAGATTTAATCCTAAGAGCTAAATTTGATGGGGTTGTTAGTGATGTCATGGATGGTTTGCAACGCGGCTTGTGGGTCAATCAAGCAGAACCATTACTAAATATTGTTGCTGAACAGTCCGGTTTTGTCATTAATGGCCTTGTGCATGAAGCTGATATTGATCGGTTGGAGGTGGGGGCAAAAGGAGTTTTTGTGTTTGAAATGTTTAATGCACCGTCTATCAGGGTGCGTTTGCAAACTCTTGGTTTGAGCAATGCTATAGGGCGTGAATTGTCTTATTTGGCAAGTTCAAATAATGGTGTGGTGAATGTGATGAAATCGCAATCAGGCC
>JALWJW010000173.1 GCA_026996935.1 Hyphomicrobiales bacterium | reverse complement strand
CCGCCCCATTTGCACCAAGCAAAGCGGTAATTCCGCCACGCGGTACATTAAGAGAAACACCTTTAAGAACCAAAATAACGTGGTCATAAATGACCTCAATATTATTGATCTCAAGAATATTTTCCGCTGTTTCAATTTTTGCTGCTTGTTCGGCCATGCTCGCTCACAAAAGTAATGACATAAAATTTTAAAAATAAAAAGTTGCGCGAGAATATAGCTCGCGCAACGCCTGTATATTATTTACAAGTTTGTGTTTTCCAACCTGGCTTATCAGCTACATATTTTGCAGCAGCTTCTTCAAGCAAAGGACGCACAATATCATTCATTGGCGGGATAAGATCAGAAATACGCTTCCAGTCTTTACCATCCCACTGCTGGATAAACACAGGCCCTGCCCCTTCATGGTCTTTACATGAAGCAATAATTGGCGCTGTAAAGCCTTCCAGTCCAAGTTCTTTCAAGCGTTCTTTCGTTAGCTTGAATGTTTCCAAACCAACACGCATGTCAGCGCCGGTAATGGCTTTTTTACCTGTTGCTTTTTGTGCAGCACGAATGGCTTCAGCCACAACAACAGCGTTAAACAAACCACGGTTATAAAGAACATCACCGACTAAATCTTTTGATTTAACCTGAGATTTTCCTTTATCAACCACATATTTGATAACGTCTTGCAACGCTGGAAAGCTGGTGCCGATACCTGAGAAGTTGGCAGCCATATAACCTTTAGCTGCTTCCCCAACAGGACGCATATCAGCATGAGCTCCTGACCACCAGTTACCAATAAAGCGATCTAGCGGGAAGCGAATTTTTGCTGCTTCTTTAACGGCAGTAGAGTTCATTGCACCCCAGCCCCACATAATCATCCAGTCAGGACGATCTTTGCGCACTTTTAACCAGGTAGAAGACTGCGCCTGCATTTCTTTCACGCCAACAGGATATTTTGTAATTGTGAAGCCCATTTTCTTGGCAAGAATCTCAAGCAAAGGAATTGGCTCTTTACCGTAGCCAACATCAAGATAAATAAAGCCAACTTTTTTACCCTTTAGGCCACCTTTTGAATCAGCATATTTAAGGATAGAAGAAAGCTGGTTCCAATATGTTGTCGGGTAATTGAAGGTCCATGGAAACTTTTCACCAATCGCTGTTGCTGACAAACCATAGCCCATAGACAGAATAGGAATTTTATCAACAGGTGCTTTTGGAATGAGTTGCAAGGTAATACCGGTTGAAAGTGGATTATAAACCAGCGCGCCTTTACCTTTTGTAGATTCATAGCACTCAACGCCTTTTTTGGAGCTATAGCCGGTTTCGCATTCTTCAAGCATAATTTTAACACCGCCAATACCACCATCACGCTCATTGAGCATATTAAAGTAATCAGCAAAACCATTGGCATTCGGCGTACCACCACCCGCAAACGGGCCAGTACGATAACTCAACGATGGAATATACAACACATCTTCAGCATAAGCTGGAGCTGTTGCAGCAACCGCCGTTGTCAGGCAGGCAACCGCCGCACCTATTTTAATCAGTTTTTTCATCTTTGTCTTCCTCCCAAAGCTGGCCAACCACGGCCGGTTAGTATAAACAGCAAACCCTTTTATTGGGTGCTTGCTATGAGTATCCCTTGAAAAGCGCCCAAATTGCAAGGCCTACCCCAAAAGGGCCAAGGGTTTGATATACGCACACACCATCACGAATAAGGAAATGGCCATGTCCGCAGTTTTTCTTTTGCAATTTGCCAAAGCCGGGCAAGCCCGTGCGGTTCAACAATCAAAAAGAAGATAATAAGAGCACCAATAATCATCGTTGAATAGTGCTCCATATTTGTCGGATTAACCGACAATCCAAAAAACTCAGGAGCTGCCCGCAACAATACCGGAAGGATCACAATAAAGGCCGCGCCCATATACGAACCCATAATTGAACCCAAGCCACCCAAAATCACCATAAACAAAATCAGGAATGACTGGTTTTCATCAAAACTCTCAACTTCGGCTGACCCCAACCAGAAGAAGACCATCATTGCCCCGGCAACCCCGCAGTAAAACGATGAAACAGCAAAAGCTGACAATTTAGCATATAACGGGCGAACGCCCATCAATTCAGCCGCAATATCCATGTCGCGGATCATCATCCAGGAACGTCCAATCCGACCACGCACAAGGTTTGACGCGATCCACGTCATCACTAGAACAATACACAACACGACAAGATAGTTCGTCACCGGACTGGCATTTGGTCCCGAAATCCAGATGTTGAACAACTTACGCGGCAAATTATCAATTGCCCCTGAGTCATTGTAATTATACAACCAGCCAATGTGATTAAACGACCAGGTCAAAAAGAACTGCGCCGCAAGGGTGGTCACCACAAGGTAAAACCCTTTAATCCGCAACGACGGCAAACCAAAGAACATCCCAACAATAGCCGAGAAAAACCCAGACACTAAAACAAGAACGATCAGATTCACTTCTGGAAAAAAGGTCGCCATTTTATAACACGCATAAGCCCCAACACCCATAAAGGCACCAGAACCGAGTGAAATTTGTCCCGTATAGCCGGTCAGAATATTTAAACCAATAGCGGCAAGCGTGAAGATAAGAAACGGAATCATCATGGTGTTAAGGAAAAAATCATTTCCCAATAATGGAACAGCCACAAAGGCAATCACCAGCATAATCATAATGCCAATACGATCCTGCAAGATTGGAAAAACAGCCGAATCTGCCTCGTATGATGTCTTAAATTGTCCTGTTTCGCGATAAAACATCTAAATGTTTTCCTTAAATTCGATCAATAATTTTCTCACCGAACAAGCCCTGTGGCCTGAACAATAAGAACACCAAAGCAATGACATACGCAAACCAGGATTCAGTCCCGCCGCCAATCAAGCCACCCCAATAAATTTCAAATATCTTTTCACCAAAGCCAATAATCAGCCCACCAACAATAGCCCCGGGGATTGAAGTAAACCCACCAAGCACCAACACCGGCAATGCTTTCAACGCAATAATCTGCAAAGCAAACGATACATCAGATTTCGCTCCCCACATAATCCCGGTTGCCAAAGCAACAATACCGGCAGCAAACCATACGATCACCCAAATCTGGTTAAGGGAAATACCAACCGATAACGCCGCCTGGTGGTCATCAGCCACCGCCCGCAACGCCCGACCAATACGGGTCTTTGAAAAGAAAAACCCCAAACAAACCACTAAAACAGCAGCCACAATAGCAGCCGTTATATCGGCATGTTCAAGAATAACCACACCACTGAAAACATCAAAACTTGTAGAGCCTGAAGGAATCCCCAGCTCTGAAGCTATCATTTTTTGCGGCTCACCACCAAACACCAGTTCACCAAAACCAATAAGGAAATATGTCAGCCCAATAGTGGCCATAAACAAAATAATATCAGGTTGATTGACAAGTTTTCGCAACACCACCCGTTCAATACTCAACGCCAGAATACCCATCACACCAATTGTCAGAAAGAGCGATATCCAAGCGGCAAAAGCGGGGGAAAGCCCTAGTGATTGCAGCAACGCATAAACACCAACCAACGTCAGCGCCGCAAACACCACCATGATGCCCTGAGCAAAGTTAAACACGCCAGAAGCTTTAAAGATCAACACAAAACCCAATGCCAGTAACGCATAAAGAATGCCAGAAACGAAACCTTCCCACAGTACCTGAATAAGAAAGTCAGGCGCAGAGAACATATCAATGAAAGGTGCAACAAAAATAGTGTTTAAAAGTTCCATGTCAGCCCCCTAATGCCCAACACCAAGATAGGCATCAATCACTGCCTGATCTGACGACACCTCTTTAGGTGTACCGTCGGCAAGTTTTTCACCATAATTGAGCACAATAATCCGATCAGACAAATCCATCACCACACTAATATCATGTTCAATCAGCGCAATAGTGGTGCCAAATTCAGCATTCACCTCCAAGATATAACGAGACATATCTTCTTTTTCTTCAAGGTTCATCCCCGCCATCGGCTCATCTAACAAAAGCAATTCCGGCTCCATTGCCAGGGCACGCGCCAATTCAACCCGCTTTTGCAAACCATATGGCAGCCGCCCAACAGGCGTTCGGCGAATATGAGCAATTTCAAGAAAGTCGATAACCTCCTCAACCTTTCTGCGATGCTCCATTTCCTCTTTCATTGCCGGGCCATACCGCAGCATTTGCCAAAAGAAATTCTTATTCATTTTTAGCGTGCGCCCCGCCATAATATTATCAAGCGTTGACATGCCTTTAAACAAAGCCACATTTTGAAAGGTTCGTGAAATCCCCTGACTGGCTGCCACATAAGGCTTCATATCAGAGCGTTTTACATTCTTATATGTGATGGTGCCTTCTTGGGGATGATAAAACCCGTTAATCACGTTGAGCATCGAGGTTTTGCCAGCGCCATTAGGACCGATAATAGCCCGCACTTCACCTTTAATTATATCAAAGCCAACATTTTTAATTGCCTTAACCCCACCAAAAGACAGCGAAACATCTTCCAGC
>JALWJW010000172.1 GCA_026996935.1 Hyphomicrobiales bacterium | reverse complement strand
GCATCCCCTATCAGTTGCATCGCCTCGGCTGCTCCTGATGTGATAATGACCTGTTCTGCAACACAATTAATCCCGCGCCATTGTGATAAATGATCGGCAATTTGATGGCGCAAGGGCCAATATCCGCTTGGGTCAATATCAGCCAATAATTCAGCTTTGGGATTGGCCCAAATGCGTTGAAACAGTTTTGCCCATTCCTTATGCGGGAATAACCGCATATCGGGGCTGGTGGGTTGAAACGGGCGAAGCATTTTTGGTTCGGGTGGTGGGGTTTTAGGGATTACTTGCGGCGTGTTAATTTGCGGCGTGTTAATTTGTGGTGCGTTAACTTGCAAAGTTTCATCTGGCAAATCATCAACCACAAACACCCCTGCCCCGTGGCGGCCCTGCAGATAACCCTCGGCAATAAGCTGATCGAACGCTGTAACGATGGTCACGCGAGAAACTGAAAGTTCTTTAGCCAATTGACGGCTTGATGGAATTTTGGCACCGCCCGGTAATTTTTTGGCCAAAATAAGTTGGCGCAGATTTTGTGCCAATTGTTCAAACATCGGCTGACGGGCCGTTTTGTCCAGACTTATCGCCAATACAGCGGCATCGATTAAAGTGGTCTTATACATTTGTGCAAAACTGGCTATTTTTATAATTCCAGTTTTGTTTATCACATGAGGTCTATTATGTGCAAATTACGAGAACAACCATGTCAAAAAAATCAGATGCCCCTTCTAAAAGATCGCAGGTTAAACGCGGCCACATTCGCGCCGATTATAAACAGGAAACCATTCACAAAATTTTAGACGCGATGCCGCTTTGTCATGTGTCTTATGTGCTTGATGGATCACCTGTTGTGACACCGACGTTTCAATGGCGACAAGGCAACCGTGTTTATTGGCATGGATCTTCGGCCAGCCGCATGATGCGTAAAGCCCAAGGGGCTGAGGTTTGTTTGGCCGTGACCATTCTTGATGGCATGGTTTTGGCGCGTTCTGCCTTTCATCATTCGGTGAATTATCGCTCGGTCATGTTGTTTGGCACAGCGCAAATTGTTGATGATCGCGAGGAGGCAACGCAAAGCCTTAAAGCCATGATTGAAGGGTTATACCCCGGGCGCTGGGATATGTTGCGGGCCATGAATGAGCAGGAACTTAAAGCCACTACGGTTTTATCAATGCCAATTGATGAGGCCGCTGCAAAAGTGCGCACCGGCCCACCGATTGATGATGAAGAAGACTACGGCCTGCCGATCTGGGCTGGTGTTTTGCCTATCACCATGCAGGTTGGCGCGCCCTTTAGTGACCCACGGGTGATGGATGGGGTGAAGGTTCCAGCACACGCGAAAACTTTTAAAATTGGAAAGCATGATGCGTAATCTTGAAAATGTTGACTGGAGCCAACTTCCCGCCCCTAAAGACGATGGTGCAGCAGCCCATTTAAACGGTTTTGTTCTACCATCAATTCAACTGCCTGCAACTGATGGCACTATTGTGGATTTGTTAAAACTCAAAGGGAAAAGCGTGGTTTATATTTATCCGCGCACGGGGCTACCTGACCAGCCTTTACCAGCGGGATGGGATGGGATTGCAGGAGCGCGCGGCTGCACACCGCAATCATGTGCATTTCGCGATCACGCCCAAGAGATTAGACAGGCAGGGGTAGATCACCTTTTTGGTCTATCGGTTCAATCAAGCGATTATCAACGCGAAATGGCAGAACGCTTGCACTTGCCGTTTTTACTTTTAAGTGATGAGGCGTTTGAATTTTGTGACGCTCTTAATCTACCTACTTTTGTGGCTGATGATATGAGGCTGAACAAGCGGATGACACTGATTATTGAGAACGGCACAATCAGCCATGTTTTCTATCCCGTGTTCCCACCCGATGCCAACGCTAGTGAAGTTATCAACTGGTTAGAAAACCACCAAAACTAGCCAGTTATATTATATCATGATAGCCTGCTTGAAAAACGGGAGGAAGTTATCATGATTAAAAAAATCGCCAAGTTACTCGGCCTGGTCGTTCTGGCTGGCATAGGGTATTTATTATTGTGGCCTGTGCCAATTGACCCCAAAGTTTGGGACGCACCAAAGAATAAAGGCTATGTGGGTGTATTTGCTCCCAATAATGGTCTGAGCAATCTTAAAACCATTCCCGTCACCCCTTATCACGGGCCAGAGGATGCAGCGGTTGGCCCAGACGGGATGATTTACACCAGTGTTAAAGATGGCAAGATTTTGAAAATTGATCCTGCCAGCGGTAAGGTTTCGGTTTTTGTTGAATCAGGCGGTCGCCCATTAGGGGTTGAATTTGGCCCTGACGGAAAATTGTATTTTACCGATTCCAAAAAAGGTGTATTTCGGGTTTCACTTGATGGCAAGCTCGAATTGCTGACTGATCAAATCACGGGCGGCAAGAAACTTGTTTATGCCAATGACATTGATATTGCCGCCGATGGAACGGTTTATTTTAGTCACTCCTCATCAAAATTTGGCGCGGCAACCGTTGGGACATATGAGTCTTCATTGCTCGATCTGATGGAGCACGGCCATTATGGTGACGTGTTTAAATGGGATCCTAAAACCAAAGAAACAACTAAGGTTGCTGGTGGTTTTAGTTATGCCAACGGACTTGCGTTATCCAAAGATGACGACTATCTGGTTGTTGCTTCAACGGGGGAATATAAGGTCGATAAAATCTGGCTCAAAGGCGAAAAAGCTGGCCAGAAAGAAACCATCATCACCAACTTCCCAGGCTTTCCTGACAATATTAACCCTGGTGCTGATGGCACGTTTTGGATTGGGTTGGTCTCGCCTCGTTCCGACCCGATTGATAATTTGGCCGGCAAACCGTTTATGCGTAAAATTATTCAGCGTCTGCCTGCCTTCATGCGCCCCAAAGCCACGCGCTACGGGTTTATTGTTCGCTTTGATGGCAATGGGAAAATCATTGAGCAACTGCAAGACCCGGGCAAAACCTTTGGCATGACCACGGGGGCGGCTGAAGGGTTAAAGGGCCAATTAATTGTTACCTCTTTGTTTGAAAAATCATTAGGCCTATTGCCGCGCAAATGACGAGCGGCATTGACCGTGACCAGCGATATAGATCGGCTTTGCCGCGAAATTGCAAAATGCATTTTGTGCAAAGCCCATCTGCTCACATTTCATAAAAGTAATCAACGATGATATGCTGACTTCAACAGCGCGATTTCCGCATTAAACCACGCTATTGAAAAAGTGCCTATTTTGTCTGGTAGGTTACACGCGCTCTAACTTGCAACAACACCGAACGCTTACTTAATCCGCGCAAGCCTCTACTATAGGGGTCGTTGACTGTTTTGGCGGTCAACACGTCCAGAGTGCGGTTCTGACGGGCCGCTTTTGTTTTAGCATCTTGTGTTGCCTTTTCCAAAGCACTGGCTTTAAGTTCGGTAACAGCAGCATCCCATGCCTGCTTTGAAAACTTAAACCGCATACTATTGATGCTGCTCACACGATCGCCGGCAATTTTTGCAACATCTGCCAGCACATCATCACTGGCTTTAAAGGTGAATTCAATGCTCATTGAACCATCAAAGCTCTTGACCATCTGACGGACGCCATTAACGTACTGAGAACGGGTGCGACCATAAACACGCAGATTGGAAACATCGGTGTTTGAGACATCAAAACCAGATGCCTTGATGGATTCAATAATGGAGCTCTTTTTGGCATCAAGGGCTTTAACTGCATTGCCTGCATTGTCACTTTTAGCTTTAAGACCAACATTCAACACCACCAGATCAGCTTTCACTTCACGCGAAACCGTGGCGCTGCCATAAACCTGACGAGCGTAACTGCGTGGGCGGAATGTCCGTGGCCGTTGTAGCATTTTACGTTTAAGCATTTCAGCGACATCAGGCTTTTTAGGGGGTGTTTGCTCAGCTACCGCACTGGTAATTGTAAGGCTGGTCGCTGTAAGGGTTAAACCTGTTGCTATTACAACGCCGCCAATGAAAGACTTTAAAAACATGATATCTCCTGAAAATGAAATTTAGTAACTTTAATGCCAATAGATAAATTAATTACTAAACGGAACGTCAAAATTGCAGCTTTTTCAGGGCAATTCAGTTAAAAATTGCACCAGGTTTTGATCGTAATGCGGGTATGGATGAAAGCTCCCCACGAGTGGGGGGGGTAGAAATGAGCACACACCCCAAGCGCAAGATCATCACGCACTGCGTGGCGTGAATTTAATGCTTCTTTAAACTCAATCGTGATCTTGTTTATGGTTGCCCATATAAGCCAGCAAATTACCACGCAAGGCGTTTAAGCTGAACGCCGATTTTTTAAGCAGAATTCTGTATTGGTGTTTCGTTCAAACGCCTTGTTGGTTCCTTTAATATTTTCAAACTACGGGTTGAAGCGCGCGGTTGGGCTTAGCTGTGTTTGTGTTGGCTTTATAATGCCTTAACCAAACACCGCCGTTAAAGCATTGTCGATGGCGGTAATGACTTCGTCCAAATCTGCTTTGGTGCAAATGAGGGCGGGGCTTAGACATAGGGTGTTGTTTAGGCCGTTGAGAGAACGGTTGGT
>JALWJW010000171.1 GCA_026996935.1 Hyphomicrobiales bacterium | reverse complement strand
CAGCGCCAAGGGCATAAAGTTATTGTGCTTGAACGCCAGCAAATGGTTGGCGGCAATGCCATATCCCAGCGTATTGACGGGTTTTTGATGGAGCATGGCCCAACGACATTAAACGCCATGGTGCCGCAAGCAAAACATCTTGCAAATGATCTGGGTATTCAAAGCCAACAGGTTGAATTAGGTGAGGGGATTGCTAAACGATATCTGTTGGATGGTAAAAAATTACACGGCATAAAAATTAAACCGTCAGGCTTTCTAACATCGCCCTATTTGTCAATAAAAGGCCGACTTACTCTTTTAACGGAAATGTTTCGTACAGCTCATTGCTGTAAAATAGAAGAAACCATACACGCCTTTGCAACACGTAGATTTGGCAAAGAGTTTGCCGATAAAGTGATGGACCCACTGGCCGCTGGCATGTTTGGCGGTAGTGCAAATGAATTATCAATGCAGGCGTGTTTTCCAACGCTGCTTGAAATGGAAAAGGCACACGGCTCCATTACCAAAGGTGTGCTGTCTGCACGGCGCGGAAGCGAACCATCAAAACGGTTGTTTTCATTTCGCAATGGTATTGGAACTTTACCGCATGCTTTAGCGCTCAGTCTTAAAGACAGCATAAAAACGGGCGTGATGGTTAAGCGTATCAATAAAACGCAATCAGGTTTTAGCGTTGTTACGCACAAGCACGGCACAATAACAGCGCGTTGCGTTGTGATGGCCGTGCAACCCCATGTTGCCAGTCAATTGCTGGAGCTGTTGGATAGGCCCAGCGCTGATGTGACTGCACAAATCGATGCACCAGCCATGAGCGTGGTTTTTCTTGCTTACAAGCGTCAACAGGTGGAGCATAAGTTGGATAGTTTGGGATTTATGAGCGTAAAAAATGATCGCAATATCATTACTGGCGCGCAGTTTTTCTCAACCATGTTTGAAAATCGTGCGCCAAAAGGATTTGTGTCTATTGCAGCATATGTCGGCGGGGCGCGAAACCGCGATTTAGCCCGTCAACCTGCTGACGATTTAATCAGCGGCGTTCAGCGTGAATTATCCTCCATCTTGCAAATTAAAGGTGAGCCCGTTTTATCGCGTTGCCGCCAATGGGCCAGAAGCTTGCCTCAATATAACCTTGGCCATTTAGAGCGGGTAAAAACTTTGCAGAGTCTGAACCAACGCCAACCCGGCTTGTTTTTAACGGGCAATTATTTGACAGGTGTTTCTGTAGCCAATTGTATTGGCCAAGCGCGCAGTGTGGCAGGTGAGGTTGGTGCTTACCTAAAACAAAGCACACCAGCGAAAACCGCTGATGTGCTGAAAGTTGCAGGTAAGTAAAACTGACTTAGTGAGGGATGAAAGCCAGTGTGTCGCCCTTTTTAACCTGCGTTAGACCCAGCGGTAAAACCACGAACCCATCTGAATTTGCAAGAGGCAACAATGTTGCAGAACTTGCTTTGGCAAAGGCTTCAACAATAGGGCTGCCATTTTCTGCCTGACCAACAATTTTTGCTGGCACATATTCTTGCCGTGAAGGAGAGCGTTTGCGCTCAAAATCAGCTTGCGCAGGATAGGTAGTTACAGGGCGCGGTGTAATGCCAGCCAGTTTTTCGATAATAGGACGACCAATTAAAATCTGATTGACAAAGGCTGCAACAGGGTTCCCGGGCAGGCCAAGGAAAATACATTCCCTAATGGTGCCGATGGTAACGGGCTTGCCAGGTTTAATGGCTACTTTCATCACGTGGAGTTCGCCGCCAAGGTCTGTAACAATGCCCGGCATATGGTCTTCATCACCAACCGAAACCCCGCCCGTAGTAATAACAATGTCAGCCATTTTTGATGCTTTATCCGTGGCGTTTTTAAGCAGGTCATAATCATCTTCAATCGTGCCAAGGTCGATAATCTCAATGAATGGATGGTTTAATTGAGAATTTAGTGCATAACGATTGGAGTTGAAGATTTGACCTGATTCAAGGGTTTCACCTGGCAGTTTGAGTTCAGATCCTGTTGAAAAAATAGCAACACGAACTTTGCGATGAACTTTAATTTCGGCAATGCCTTGACCTGCCAACATGGCGATATGGCGTGCATCAAGAACGGTGCCCTTGGGAATGACTAAATCACCCGGTTTACAGTCTTCACCTTGGGGGCGAATATTACTGCCAACTTTTGGAGCCACATCAAAACTGATAAACCCATCTTCCACCCGAACCTTTTCCTGCATGATGACGGCGTTATAATCACTTGGAACAAGCGCGCCGGTTAGAATGCGTAATGCGCCAGTGGGAACTTTATTTGTGGTTTTAATATCCTGATCGCCAGCAGCCATGCGTCCGGTAATTTCAAGCCTATAAGGACCATCACCGACAAGGGCATTGGTGTTAATCGCATAACCGTCCATGGCCGAATTGTTGAAATTGGGGAGGGGGTAACTGGCAAAAACATCATCTAAAACGCTTCGCCCATGTAAAAAGGTTAGACTAACCGTTTCAAAGCCTTCACGTGGGCTGGCAAGACCAAGCCCTTTGGTAATCGCTACATCAATCGGTAAAAGGTTGCTGCCACCGCAACAATCATCAGCGTCATGCGTTGTGGTGTTATGTGGGTTTATTGGTTGAATGCTCATTGTACTCTCGTTTTCATCCAGTTGACTTTGCCATTGGCTAATTGGCGCAAGCCCGGTTCATTGGTAATATGAACTAAATCTGCCTGATCGCAGGCAATCAATCCAAGTTTTTTCAGTTTGGTAAAGGCTCGTGAAAGCGTTTCTGCTCGCAACCCCATATAGTCGGCAATATCAGCCCGGCGCAAGCGTAACAGAACGTCTAAATGACGGCCAAGGCCTTGGCGTTTTCGTGATTCCAGTATGAATGAGGCCAATTTTTCAATTGCGGATTTGCGCGCTAAATCGACACTGTGTTGAGAAGCATAAATCAGTTGTTGCGCCCGCTTTGTTGCCTGTTCCATTTGAAACTGGGTGCTTTGAAACTGTAGATTGTCATAGTCATCGCCACTATACAGCTCGACAGAAACCGGCAGCAGACACGTAGCTCTGCCTGATGTTTTGCCAAAATGACGGAAGTCTAAAACTTCACCCTCAAAATAGATGACAGAGATGGTTTGCCGTCCATCGCCAAGCATATGTAACAAACCAATGGCTCCGCTTCTTACGATAAGAACAGGAAGTTTGCTAAAAGCTTCAGCATCTAAAACCGTGTCGACGGCAAAAGAGTTTGTTATTGGGGTTGGTTTCCATTCTGTCCCTTTTGGCGTTGAATAAGCAAAGTTTTCAACTTGTCGTAGTTGGGCCATTTCTCTTTCCTCAATGTGTAAGCCAAATTCATTTTAAATTCAGCATTGATGTTGAGGCAATTATAAGAGCGGCATGTAACGTCGATATTTCAAAACCGGGAGAAGTTGTTAAGTTATGTAACAACTTGTAGAGTTTTGTAACATTTAAGCCGTTCTATTGCGGGATAATTCATCAAGAAGTGAGTCGATGGTGTCTGCCAGGCGATTTGGGTCAAAAGGCTTTTCAATGAGTCGAATAGGCTCAAATGGTAAAAATTCAATTTCTTCCGGCTGATAGGCTGAATAGATGATAATCGGGATTTTTCGGGAAATTTTTCTGATCGCTGTACACACATCCTGCCCACTCAGTTCAGGCATGATAAAATCAGTCAACACCAGATCGTAGCAATGAGGCGCTTTCTTATAGGCGGCAAGCCCAAGGTGAGGGTCCGTATATTCATCAACCTTATAGTTCAATCGCCGTAAAATAGAGGCACTGGTGGCAACAACCTCAGGCTCATCATCAATAAGGAGAATGCGGGCCCCAATATTGTGACGTTGAATTTCATGGGATTGGCTTTCTTCAACAAAATCGGCCTGGGGCAAAGTGATTGTAAACCTGCAACCTTGGCCAAGTTCACTTTCAAGTGACAATTTCCCGTTCATATCATCAACCAGACTGGCAACAACTGATAGCCCCAGTCCTGTGCCTTTTCCAGCGCGTTTTGTAGTAAAGAAGGGGGTGAAAATTTTATCGTGTATGTTTTCTGGGATACCAGGACCATCATCGGAAATTTCAATAACAATATGTTTGTCAGTGGTTTTGGGAAAAGCCCTTATGGTAATATTACCGCCTTTAGAAGCATCATGACCACTAATTGCTTCAGCAGCATTTGAGCATAGATTCATCAACACTTGATGCAACCGCGTCGGATCAACCAGCACCCCCAGTTTACCGCTTTCGATTTCGCTTTGTAGCTTAATATTTGGTTGCGTTGAAGCGCGGATCAAACGGATAACCTCGTCGATAATATCACCGACATTAACCACTGTTGCTTTTCCGGGCTGACGGCGGGCAAAAGCAAGTATTTGACCAACCATATGGCGGGCCCGTTTTGCCGCAATTTCAATTTGCTCAAGTTCTTGGAAAAACTCCCCATCTTTGGGTGCATCAAGATTAGCTAAATGAACATTGCCCAAAATAGTCGTTAAAACATTATTGAAATCATGGGCCACACCGCTTGCAAGCAAGCCCACCGCTTCCATTTTTTGCGCCCGTAAAATATGCTCGCG
>JALWJW010000170.1 GCA_026996935.1 Hyphomicrobiales bacterium | reverse complement strand
GCCAAAGTTGTTGAGGTCAATGATCGCGGCGGCATCGTATTGGATAAAACCATCTTTTATGCAACAAGCGGCGGGCAACCGGGCGATAAGGGCACCATGTCATTTGGCGGTCATTCGATTGATATTGCAACAACCGTTTATGGCCCTGATAAGACGCAAATCATTCATGTACCAGCCAGCCAAGACCTTTTACCAGATGTTGGTGATGAGGTTGTGCTTAATCTTGATTGGGACACACGCCACAAATATATGCGCGTCCATACGATGATGCATCTTATGTGCTCTCTGGTGCCCTTCCCCGTTACGGGGGGGCAAGTGGGGCCTGATGGTGGACGGTTAGATTTTGATGTTGATGATCCTTCAAAACTAAACAAAGAACAGCTCACTCAAGATTTAAACAAGCTTATATCAGAAAATCACCCGACATCTGATCGCTGGATTAGCGATGAGGAAATGGAAGCCAATCCGCAATTGGTCCGCACCATGTCTGTAAAGCCGCCTATGGGGGGTGGCAAAGTGCGTTTACTTGCCATCGGTAAAGATGGGTGCGTTGATTTACAGCCATGTGGTGGCACTCACGTTAAAGCCACGGGTGAAATTGGCCAAGTGATCGTTTCCAAAATTCAAAATAAGGGCAAACAGAACCGACGCATTAAAGTCGATTTAGTTTAAGGGAATTTGAAATGCCGAATAAAACCTCTCCTATTGTTTCAACCGATTGGCTTTACGATCATTTAGAAGCGCCTGACATTGTGGTGGTGCACGCCATTTTAGCGTTTGAAAAACCGTTAGAAGAACTTAGGGCTGAATATTTTGACGGGCGCATTCCCAGTGCGGTTCTTTTTGATGTTGATGTGGTTGCTGACAGCAACAACCCCCTGCCCCATATGTTGCCGCCTGCTGAAAAATTTTCTTCTATGATGCGCAAAATGGGCATTGGTGATGGCCAGCGGGTTGTGGTTTATGATTCAAGTGGTAATTTTTGTGCATCGCGCGTTTGGTGGATGTTTAAAACGTTTGGTGTTAAAGATGTTTGTGTCCTTGATGGCGGGTTGCCCAAATGGATTGCGGAAGGCAAACCCCTTGCCGATGGCCAGCCACGCCCGCGACAGGAACGGCACTTTACGGCACGGTTTCAGTCTATGGGCGTACGCGACATGGATGATGTCACTCAAGCGCTCAAAACCGGCAGCGATCAGGTGATCGACGCGCGCTCAAATGATCGTTTCATTGCCAAAGAAAAAGAAACCCGCGAAGGCTTGCGCTCTGGCCACATGCCAAATGCGTTGAATGTTTATTATAAAGACGTGATGAACGCTGACTTCACAATGAAATCGCCTGATGAATTGCGCAAAATTTTTACCGCCGCCGGTGTTGATTTAAACCAACCGACAATTACATCATGTGGATCTGGTGTCACTGCCGCAATTGTCTCTTTAGCCCTTGAAATTATTGGGCATTATGACAATGCTGTTTATGATGGATCATGGACAGAATGGGGCGGTGTGCCTGAAAATACAGTTATTGAAGGTCCATAAGAGCGGTAAAAAAATGTCTAAAAAAGTTCTAAAAACAATTGTCACATATTTGAAAATGGACGCCCCATCGCACGAGCATGTGCAGCCACCATCTAATCTCAAATTGTCTTTAATGCATTTGGAAAACCCACCAGTCGGATATTATCGCTACCTTTATAAAACAGTTGGCGAAAGTTATGACTGGATTGATCGCCAGTTGATGAGCGATGAGGTTTTGCAGGAAGAAATTACCAGTGATGGTGTCGACATTTATGTGGCTTATGTGGGCGGTGTACCCGCTGGCTTTTTTGAGCTTGATAGCCGCACCAAAGGTCAGGTCTGGCTGGCATTATTTGGCATTGCGCCACTTTTTCAAGGCATGGGATTGGGCAAATGGTTATTAAGTGAGGCCATTGCAACGGCATGGTTAAGTGAACCAGATAGCGTGCGGCTGGAAACCTGTACTCTGGATTCCCCTCGCGCTTTACCGCTTTATCAAAAAATGGGTTTTGTCCCCTATGATCGCAAAGAAAAAGAAACCGAAGTGCCCGGATTTTTGAGCGGCATGTAAGAGGCCATTTTTTAGCTATTGAATTCCACTCTTTATAAAGTGTTGAGTGGAGAGGTTGTGGATTTTCGCCAAAGCAAATAACGATCAGGTTTTTTTCTGGCATTAAGTAAACGACTTGTCCATTATGTCCCTTAAAATAAATGAACCGTCCCTGTAATGGTTGGCCTTTACGGTTCAAAATATCATATCGGGTTTGATGGGCAGATGCGCTTTTAGCACTTGCTCATCTTTAAGGTTTTTGCCGAAAAACTCATCCATAGGTTCTGCATCAGTAGGCCGAACGGATTAGCGAATAATTGTTACAAGTTTTGGGTTGGCGTACAGATATTACCTTGGAGCCAACAGGTTCAAAACGGATGCTGGCTGTCACACCCAATAGCGAACGCAATGTAATCCATTTAGAATTGAATAAAACTGAGGTTGCAAACGCAATCTAATTTAACTCTTATTCTCTCGTTAAAAGCCGGATTGGTGACTTGACGTTTAAGGTTGTTGTCGATGATAAAATAAAAAGTCTTTATGAAGATTTAGCCAACTTGCATCCTGATTTTGCCAATTCACCATTAAAATCAATGATGCCGTTTCCAACAACCAACAATGATGACCTTTGGCAATTATTGAAAATGGTTTTTAATCGGCTGGTTGGCGTTTGTCATTTCCAACTGAAAACGGAAGGTTTTGGGACTTGCTACCAACCTTAGTTAAATTTCCTTTTGCGGGCCATATTTCAGTTGGGAAGCCTTCAGTAAAAGCAGTAGCAATATAAGAGTAGCGAAGAAGATAAACGGCCGCAAATACAAATACAGCCGCGATAACAAGGGTAACCTTGAATAAGCGGCTGTATTTAAACATTGTTTTTAAGCTACAAATATTAGCGCATGGCACATTGAATTTAATTCAAGTGGCGCAATACACTTTAGTGGAGAATTTGGCTTAAGAATAGTTTGGTGCGATCAGACTGAGGGTTATCAAAGAATTGATCAGGTGCATTTTGTTCAATAATCTGTCCTTCATCCATGAAGATCACGCGGTTGGCCACTTTACGGGCAAAGCCCATTTCGTGAGTCACAACCAACATGGTCATGCCTGTTTCAGCCAGATCAACCATTACATCGAGCACTTCTTTAATCATTTCAGGATCAAGTGCAGATGTTGGCTCATCAAACAACATAATACGTGGTTCCATACACAATGAACGCGCAATCGCCACACGCTGTTGTTGACCGCCAGAAAGCTGTCCAGGGTATTTGTTCGCTTGCTCGGGGATTTTCACCTTTTCAAGGAACTTCATCGCTACTTCCTCAGCTTTCTGCTTGGTTTCTTTGCGAACCCAAATTGGAGCCAAAGTACAGTTTTCAAGGACAGTAAGATGCGGGAACAGGTTAAAGTGCTGGAAACACATACCAACTTCACGGCGAATTTCATCAATCTTTTTCAAATCATTTGTTAACTCAATGCCGTCAACAATAATTTGACCTTTTTGGTGTTCTTCCAAACGGTTAATACAGCGAATAAGCGTTGATTTACCAGAACCGGATGGTCCGCAAATCACGATACGCTCACCTTTATAAACTGTCAGATTGATGTCGCGCAGCACATGGAAATCACCATACCATTTATTCATATTGTTGATTTCAATGGCCACTTCATCTGATACTTTCAGTTTAGAAGAAGGAGCTGAGGAATCTTCTCCAGCCACCTTTGGCACAGACGACGAAGCGGCGGCGGCTGTTGTTGCTGCGCTGGCCATTGCTGCTTGCGCGCTTGATGTGTTTGCTGTTTTTTGCACTGTACTATTTGCCTTTTTTGACGCTGACTTTTTAGGCGCAGCCTGTTTTTTCGCTGATGTTGGTTTTGATGCGGCAGCCGACTTCGAAGCTGCCGCTTTTTTGGTGGCAGTCGCCTTTTTTGACGATGCGCCCGAAGTTGAAGCAGCGGCTTTTGTGCCTGTTGCCTTTTTCGAGCTGGTCGCCTTTTTAGCCTTCGTTTTCTTCGGTGCCGCTTTACGTGCAAGAGCTTTGGCCTGTTTTACCCACTCTTCACGTTCAATGCGTCCCTTAAATCGCAAACCACTATTAACATAATCACATTCAGGTTTTTTCCAATCAGCAATCTGATCATAATGGAAAATTCCCATTTCGTTCAATTGACTGTGAATTTTTGGTCCAATACCTGAAATAACGGTTAGGTCATCGGCTCCCGCCGCACGAGGTTTACTCATGCTGCGAGGCTTTTTTCCTTCGGACTTTTTAGCGCTTACAGCTTTTGCTGCTTTTTTTGTCGCTTTTGCCATTTTACTTCTCCCTTACGCCTTAGCGCTTATGCCCTGTGTCAAGGCGACGTTCTGTATACATTGAATAGCGTGACATGCTGTAAGTAAACACCCAATACACGACAGCCATGAACAGGAAACCAGTGTAAACATTGTTTTTAGCGATCCATTGAGAATCTTGTAACGCGGCTTCTTGAATACCCATAAAGTCATAAAGACCGATGATGGAAACCA
>JALWJW010000169.1 GCA_026996935.1 Hyphomicrobiales bacterium | reverse complement strand
ATAATTTGCGCTGCTTATACCGCTAGAAAGCCATAAGGTCAACAACTGAATCGCTGATTTGGCCCAGCTATTCGTCTTTAAATTCTGCTTTGCGTTTTTCAACAAACGCCTGCATGCCTTCTTTTTGGTCTTGCGTGGCAAAAAGGGAATGAAAAACCCGTCGTTCAAAGCGAACGCCTTCAGCTAAAGTTGTCTCATAAGCCCGGTTGACGCACTCTTTAGCGATCATCACAGATGGCTTGGAAAGGGCCGCAATTTTAGCCGCTGTTTTAAGAGCCTCCTCAACCAGTTTGTCTGTTTCAACAACCCGCGAGACCAGTCCGCTGCGTTCAGCTTCTTGTGCATCCATCATGCGGCCGGTTAAAACCATGTCCATGGCTTTTGATTTGCCAACAAAGCGGGTTAGACGTTGGGTGCCACCAGCACCAGGTATGGTGCCAAGTTTAATTTCCGGTTGCCCAAATTGTGCATTATCGCCAGCAATAATAAAGTCACACATCATGGCAAATTCACAGCCCCCACCAAGGGCATATCCTGCAACCGCAGCAATGATGGGTTTGCGTTGATCGGCCAAATGGCTCCAATTGCCCAAAAAGTCTTCCTTGTAAGCATCCATATAAGTTTTGGACTGCATTTCTTTTATGTCGGCACCGGCAGCAAAAGCTTTATCGCTGCCAGTGATAACAATACAGCCAATGGCATCGTCTTTATTATAGGAATCAAGCGCGTCATTAAGATCGGCAATAAGGGCAGAATTGAGGGCATTTAACGCCTGTGGGCGATTGAGACGGATAAGGCCCACGGCCCCGTGCGTTTCAATGATAATGTTTTCATAAGTCATAAGGCAATCTATCGCTAGAAATAGAGATAAACAAGCATCATTTTTGACATTTTGGGCAGTAAAAAGTTGAACGCCCCGATTGCACAATGCGTTTAATCATACCTTTGCAATCAGGTGTTTTACAAGGCTCGTTTTCGCGGTCATAAACATCAAACCGTTGTTGGAATGATCCTTCAACCCCATCAGCGCCAGCATAATCTTTTAAGGTTGACCCGCCAGCTTTTATTGCTTCGCTCAGACAATCGCGAATCTTTCGAACTAAAACCTCGCCCTTTTCGTTTTCTTTGCCTCGCGTTGCTAAAACCGATGCTTTGGCTAAGGGCGAAAGTCGGGCGCGATATAAAGCTTCGCAGACATAAATATTGCCAAGTCCGGCAATATATTTTTGATCCAATAAAGCAGATTTAAGCGGGGCTTTTTTGGTCATAAATTGCTCAGCTAAATAAGCAGCATTCAAACTGTTCCCCAAAGGCTCAACGCCAATATTTGCCAACAATTTATGGCTTTGAACTTCGCTGGCATCAAATAAATCCATAATGCCAAACCGCCGTGGATCAGTATAAACCACTTTGGTGCCATTGCTCAACGTCATCATAAAATGATCGTGCTTACCATTGCCTGCCTCGTTGGTACCATCCTGATAATAAAACTCAGCCAGGTTTTGCCCCTTCTGGCCGTCAACAAAAACACTAAATCGCCCCGTCATGCCAAGGTGCGAGAGCCAAATGCTGTCATCATCAAGATAGGCCAAAATATACTTGGCGCGCCGTTCGAGATGTAAAATTTTCTTATTTGCAAGCCGATCGGTAAACTTGTCGGGAAAGGGAAACCGCAAATTGGGTCGCCGTATTTCGGCACTGGCAATGGTTTGGCCTTCAAGGGCGGGCGCAAGGCCGCGCATAACAGTTTCAACTTCTGGTAATTCTGGCACTTTGCCCCCTAGATTGCGACGCTGATTAAGGATAGAAACCATATCAATAATCAAGTGCTTTCCACAATAGCTATAATCGGCTTGATAAGGTAAGATCAAAACAGGGCTTTGGCCTAAAAGTTTTAAACGACGGAAATTTTATTATGCAAGATCAAGCAACCGCCCCATTTGGCTTTAAAGATGTTAATGCAAAACAAAAACAAGGCATGGTCAATGATGTTTTTTCAGCCGTTGCCAGTCGTTACGATCAGATGAATGACTTGATGTCGGGCGGTTTGCATCGTTTATGGAAAGATGATTTCATCACCAAACTAAATCCGCCGCGCAACGATACCGCCTTTAAGGTGCTCGATGTGGCTGGTGGGTCAGGCGATATTGCGTTTCGCATTTTAGAAGCAGGCGGCCCAGGCACTGATGTCACCATCACTGATATTAATCCGCAAATGCTCGGTGAAGGCAAAAAGCGGGCTGAAAAATTATCCTTTGAAGGCACCTATGATTTTGCCGTAGCCAATGCAGAAAAACTGGCTTTCCCTGATAATCATTTTGATGCCTATACCATTTCATTTGGTATTCGTAACGTCACCAATATCGATAAAGCGTTGGCTGAAGCCTATCGGGTTTTAAAACCTGGCGGGCGTTTTATGTGCCTTGAATTTTCACAAGTTGATATTCCAGGCTTTGATAAAATTTACGATGCCTATTCCTTTACCGCCGTGCCGGCGATAGGCAAGGTTGTAACAGGTGATGGCCAGCCCTATCGCTATCTGGTTGAAAGCATCCGCACCTTCCCCAATCAGCAAAATTTCAAAGCCATGATCATGCAGGCAGGGTTTGAGCAGGTTACTTATACCAACCTGTCGGGCGGTATTGTTGCTATTCATTCAGGTTGGAAAATCTAATCAATAATGAAACAGCTTAACCATATTCTTCATTTAGCCAAAGCAGGATTGGTGTTTGCGCGCCATGATGTGCTGCCCAAAGAACAAGTCCAGCTTTTACCTGCCCCTGCACGCATTTTGTTTAAATTGGCAAAGCTGGTGGCGGGAAAGCCTAAAACCTCGAACACCAGTGCGTTGAATGATGCGCTTAATGAACTTGGACCCAGTTATATAAAACTGGGCCAGTTTTTAGCCACGCGACCAGATTTTATCGGCAAAGACCGCGCCACCGAGTTAGCTCAATTACAAGACCGTTTAGCCCCGTTTGATCACCAATTGGCTGTAAAAGAAGTCGAGCGTCAATCCGGTAAAAAATTAAGCCAAGTATTTGCCACATTCAGCGAGCCTGTTGCTGCCGCTTCCATTGCTCAAGTCCATAAAGCCACATTGCAAGACGGCACTGAATTGGCTGTGAAAATTTTACGCCCAAATGTAAAACGCCGTTTCAAAAAAGACCTTGAAGCTTTTGCTTTTGCCGCGCGTTTGATGGAAAAATGGATTGAACCATCGCGCCGTCTGCGCCCGGTAGAAGCCATTAGAGTGCTGACAAAATCCATTGACCTTGAGATGGATTTACGCATGGAAGCAGCCGCCATTGCAGAAATGGCTGAGAACACAAAAGACGATGCAAAGTTCCGCGTGCCAAAAGTAGATTGGCAACGCACCACAGGGCGCATGCTGGTGATGGAATGGATTGACGGCATTCCGCTAAACGCACCGGAAAAGCTTGTTGAAGCAGGTGTTGATTTAAAAAACCTGTCCCAGAATGTCATTCAATCGTTTTTGCGTCATGCCATTCGCGATGGTTTCTTCCATGCCGATATGCATCAGGGAAATCTGTTTGTTGACCCCCAAGGCAATCTCGTAGCAGTTGATTTCGGTATTACCGGGCGTTTGAACCAACAGGACCGATTTGTTCTGGCCCAAATTCTTTACGGCTTCCTCAATAAGAAATATTTAGAAGTTGCTCAGGCCCACTTTGATGCCGGCTATGTGCCACAAACTGAAGACGTTGAAGTCTTTGCCCAAAGCCTGCGCGCTATTGGTGAGCCGATTATGGATAAACCGGCTGAAGAAATTTCGGTCGGCCAATTGCTCGGCCAATTGCTTGAAGGCACCCAGCGCTTCAATATGGCGACACAACCGCAGCTTTTATTATTGCAGAAAACCATGGTTGTCGTTGAGGGCGTAGCGCGCTCGCTTAATCCTAAGTTTAATATGTGGACGGCTTCAGAACCCGTGGTCAAAGAATGGCTGGAAAATCGTTTGGGCCCCAAGGGTGTCGTTGAGGATTTATCGCAAGGCATGGCTACATTGGGAAAAGTGGCGATGGCCATGCCTCAAGCCATGCTTGATATGCAACAGGCAACAAGTGCGTTAAGTGAAATGGTCAATAAAGGCCAAATCGGCCTAGACGATCACACCACCCAAAATCTGGCTAAAGCCCAAAGCGCTCAAACCCGTTCAACGCGTATCGCTTTGTGGGTTGGTGCCTTGTCACTTGTTGTGATAGCTTTGGGCCAAATACTATAATTTAAAAAGTTCATTAAGGGGGATTGCATGTTAAGTGGCAAAAAAATCCTATTGGTTATTTCAGGTGGCATTGCGGCCTATAAAAGCCTGTTGCTCATCCGTCTGATTAAGCAACATGGCGGCAGTGTTCAGGCAATCCTAACCCGCTCTGGTGAGCAGTTTGTAACACCTTTGTCTGTGGCCAGCTTAAGTGGCGAGAAAGTGTTTACTGATTTGTTTGATCTGACCGACGAAACTGAAATTGGTCATATAGAGCTTTCACGTTCTGCTGATCTGGTTGTGGTTGCTCCGGCCAGTGCCGACATTTTGGCGCAAATGGCAAATGGCCTGGCCAGTGATTTGGCCACAACGGC
>JALWJW010000168.1 GCA_026996935.1 Hyphomicrobiales bacterium | reverse complement strand
AAGGCCTGATCTTGAGCATCTAGAAATGCTGTAGGAATTGGAGCAGGTGTCGAGGCTGGAGTTTGTTGTGTTTGAAAGCCGCTTTGAATCACTTGTCATCACCTTCTTGAACAATTTTTTGAGTTGCTGGTGTTTGAGATGTTTTGCCTGGGTTTGGCTGAACTGATTGACGGTTTTCCTTACCGGCAACAGCAAGCCTTAGTCGTCTGATCTGTTCACCTATGATGATTTGCCCAAGGCTTAATTCGCCATTGTATAAATCATGAAACGGGGTGCCTTTAATCGCTTCCAGTTTTGTATCAATGTTGGTCAGCTTTGCGATCAGGGCTTCATTTGATTGATGCTGTAACGCCTGACGATCGGTTGGCTGGGGTGAATTGATAGAGAATAAACCGGCAAAACGACCAGCGCGAGCCCAGCGGAAAAACGGATTGTTTTTCTCAGGTGCGTTGGATTGGGTTGATTTTTTAAAATCAATCTCACGTAATTTTATTGGACCAGTTACATTTTGTGCAGATGAAACTGGTGCGGAACTACCCACTTTTGGGTGTGTGTTGGTTCTTTTTGGCTCAATTTGAGACATGATATTTCTCCCTGGTTCAACAATCGCAATTAGGGTGCCATTCCTGGGTATTTACTTACCGGCTTACACGTAAGCGTTGTGTAGCGGGTTTTGTTTGTTGAACTAAATGTAATAAAACGCGGAGAAATGTCTGGCGTATGCCAAAAAGGTGGCAAATTGTTTGATTGGGTGGCGTTGAGGTGACGATTTTGTGATTTTTAACTAAAAACTTATTTCTGCCTTTAGGTCATCTTTTATGATATGAATGTAAGATGAACAAGCTCATCAGGTTTTGTTCAGTTACCTTATGGCAATGTGGGGGCACAATTGATCGAGGCTTTTAGGGAAAAGTTTCAAATTTAAACCTATTGGGAGGATACACCAATGTTAAAGAGAACAATTATTGCAGCTACCGCGCTTGTTGCCGGCTTTATGGCTTTTCAACCTGTTGAACAAGCTCAAGCTCGCGTGAATATTGATATTGGTATTGGTGTTCCTGGTGTTTATGCACCGCGGCCTTATTATTATGCGCCGCGCCCGGTTTATGTTCCGCGTCCGGTTTATGTTCCTCGCCCTGCTTATCGGGTTTCATATTGCAGCCGCGCTCGGGCCAATATACGCCGTTTGGGATATTACAGAATTCGCGCTGTTGACTGCAGAGGTTCACGCTATACTTTCCATGCAAAACGTGGTGGTGTGTGGTACCGCCTTCGTGTGAAAGCACGTTCTGGTCGTGTTTATAAAGTGACGTATCTGTAAAAGATACAAAACAAGAATAATAAAAGGCCTCGCTTGCAAATGCATAGCGAGGCTTTTTTGATTTAAAATCTCACAAACAGGTCAATGTATTTGGGATGTTTTGTTTTGCTTATGGTGTGGCCTGAGTTTGGGTGAAACGTCAGACTGGTTGCGGCTTGGGCTTGGCCAGCCATGCCACACCTGCAATAATCAATACTGTGCCAATAAGATGAGCTAGGGTGAATTGTTCACCTAGCAAGCTTGTGGCCATCAAAATAGTGAATATCGGACCGGCGCTGCCGAGGATGCTGGCAGGGCCGGGGCCAATGCGGTTTATGGCTTCGGCAATGAAAAAGGTTGGTAAGACGGTGGCAAAAATAGCAATGAGCAGAACCAGCCCATAGACTTGCCATGGCTGGGAAAGACTCTGCATATCTGAAAAAATAGAAAAGTGAAGGGCAATGGCAAAGCTTGCAGCGATCATGGCGATGCAGGTGAAAAGCCGTGAACCCAGTTTGGTGATTTTGTCTTTTGAAAACACGACATAACCAGCAAAAACAAAAGCGGCAGCAATAACCAACAGAGCGCCTTGCACAACATTGGGGCCAAAACTCTTTAAGTCTTGGGAGAAAATAACTGCTAGCCCCGCATAGGTTAAGCTTAGCGAAATTATTGTTGCAAGCGTTATCTTTGTGCGGAAAAACAGGGCGCTGAGAATGACCACGAAAACGGGATAGGTAAATAGAATCAATCGCTCAAACTGAGCGGTGATCAGGGTGAGGCCTTCAAGGTCTAAAAAGCTGGCGACATAATAACCAGCAACGCCAATGGCCGCTGTTGTGGCAATGGTATTAAATGAGAAATCAGTTGGCGTGCCAGCCGCGCGGCGTTGTTTGATCGCCATATAGCCAAAGACCAGATAAAACGGCAATGAAAATGCCATGCGCAATGTCATCAGGACTGTGGTTTCAACCCCGTATTCATAGATGTATTTAATCAATATGGGTTTGGTGGAGAATAGCGCGGCACCGATGATGCCGTAAATAATGCCCTTATGATCAAGCTTTGAAGATTGTGCAGTGGTCACGAAAATCGCTCATATTTAAAAGGAGCAGGATCAACGCATGGTTTATCGCCTGTCACCACATCGGCGGTGAGGCGGCCAGCACCGGGCCCAATGCCAAATCCGTGACCAGAAAATCCTGTTGAAATGAACAAGCCTGAGATTTTTGGGACGCTATCAATGATCGGGACTTCATCGGGGGTAACGTCAATAATACCTGCCCAGCGTTCAACAGTTTCAAGCGGTTCAAAAACCGGGAAATCGCGTTTGAGGTTTTTAAGGGCCAGATCGAGCATCCAATCAATGGGGGTAGGGTCAAGGATGCGCATTTTTTCAAAAGGCGATATTTTATCCAAGCTGGTATTGAAAATATCGGCGAACTCAGAAAAAAACCGCCCGTTTAAACGCACCTTTGTGGTTTTGAAATTTTTGATTGCCAAGGGTAAAAAATCAAACAGATATTTAAAGTGCGCGGGGGTGAGAGCACTGTAACTATAAAAGTCGGGGCTGATGGTATAACCGCCGTCTTTGCGCTTGCGAAAAGTGTAGTTGTCACCTGATGCGGTAATCATTGGGCCTTCAAGCGGCTTGGTGCGCAAAACTGATGAGATGGTGGTCAGTTGTGGCAGGCGCACGCCAATGCGGTCACATAAATGTTTTGACCATGCCCCGCCTGCAATGATGATGGTGGAGGCTTTTATCAAACCTTTTTCGGTGACAACGCCGCTGACTTTACTGCCTGATATATCAATGCCGCGCACGGCGCACCGGGTGAATATTTTTGCACCGTGTTTGCGTGCTGCATGGGCAATGGCAGGGGCGGCCCATTGTGGTTCGGCCCGTCCGTCATCGGCGGTGTAAAGACCCGCCTTCCATTTGGCGGTATTTTGCGGGAACAATTGATTGATCTTTGTTTGGTCGATGATTTGCGAAGTGATGCCACCTGGTTGTGCGTATTCTTTGCTCCAGTGGCTATAATGAGCAATGTCTTTGTCATTGTTGAGCAAATAGGTGATGCCGCATTGGGTGTAGCCTGTTTCGGCCTCAACGCGTTTGCTTAAACCCTTCCAAATGTTTGTCGATTCAACAATGAGTGGAATTTCACTTGGATCGCGGCCCATTTGGCGCACCCAGCCCCAATTGCGGCTGGATTGTTCACCCGCGATGATACCTTTTTCAAGCACGGTGACTTCATGGCCGCGCTCGGCAAGCTCTAACGCCGTGGTGACCCCGATAATGCCACCACCTATAATGATGATGTCTGATCGGGTGGGAAGGGTTTCATCGCTGTGAACAGGATTTGGTTGAGGGGCCATAAGGTATTATCTGCTAGTTGATGGGGGTGAGTTTAAACCCTTTTTGTCTGAATAGTTTTACCAGACCATCATTTCCGGGAAGATGCAAGGCACCAACGGCAATAAATGCGCCGCCTTTTTCAAGCAAGGGGGTGCCGCGTCTGACCATGACGTGATTGCGCTTTTTTAAGAGAATTTCACTGAAGTGGTCCGCTACTCCCTGTTTGTTTTCCAGACGCATTAAACCCGACATGACGTTCATTTTGCGTTTGAGATAAAGTTGCACCATGGTTTCAAGGTTGTCAGGGCCACGTGAGCCATTTTTGGCCGTTGAAATTAAAAAGGCTTTTTGGGCTTTGAGAGGCATGGTTGAAAAAGCATCTAATTGCTCGCGCATACGCTCTAATCCGACAAGCGGGATTTTGTATTGTGCGGCCATGGCGGCAAGGCGTTCATCGAGTACTTTTTTACCGGCCTTTTTGCGCTTAATTTCGCACAAAGGTACGCCCATCATCATGGCCGGGACATAAGGTTTCATACCGCCGAATATAAAGGCTGGAATGCCGCGGCGTTTGAGTTCTTTTTTAACAAGGGCCGTGTTTTTGTCGCCCAATAAGTCCCATAAATTTCCGCCAGGTTCCAATACCGTCAAGGTTAAATTATTCATCAAGCCATTCATGGTGGCGCTTTTGTTGCCAACCTCTTTAAGCTCAAGGGCGATGACCGTGGCGTTCTTGATGGCATTAAGGGTGATGGGGGGAAGATTATTGACGCGCGGGTCGGTGATATGAATGGTGCCAAAAAGGTATGACGGTTTTTTGATACCGTCTTTTTCGATCTTCCAAAACACCGCATTGCCATTGGGCACGGTTGCTGCAAATTTCATTGCGGCATCATATTTTTCAGGATGCTTTGCCCGTTCGGTTTCCAAAATGCTTTTGCCTTTGCACACGGGTGGTTCTGCGGCGGT
>JALWJW010000167.1 GCA_026996935.1 Hyphomicrobiales bacterium | reverse complement strand
CTTACCGCCTGTTAAAATCTGGCCCAATACAGGCACGCCACTCACGGCGGAGTTAAGGGCATAAGCTGGAATGATCGTGCCACCAATATCCATCGCCCCATCAGCTTTACGAATACGACCATTGGCCGAGCCGCCAAGGTCTGTTCCCTGAATTAAAGCATCGCCAATACGCACAAAGCGCTCGTCAGTGGAAAATGGGATTTTCAGTTTTTTAAACTTGGTGTTGCCGCTTACCTTGCGCCGCCGTGGGCCAGAGCGACGAGTTTTAGGGTTGGTTGATTTTATTTTTCGCAATGTTGAGTCATCAAGCACTGTAAAATGGCGCAAAACAAGCAAACCCTTTTCAATACCGGTACGGGGCGGTGCGGCCAGGTTAGCTTGCAATGACAATGTACCGCCGCTTATTTTTGAATACAGATTGGCTGCTCTTACGGCAGCGCCCGCATCACGAGAGACAAATTGCAGATTCCGTCCCCCTTTGTTGTTGGGGCCAATTTGCAATGATAATGGTGCACCACCAACAAAGCGCCCGCGCAAATTTGCAAAAACAACGCGTCCTTGATCTGTTCTGATTTCGCCCGTTGCATTTTTTATAATCTCACCACGATTGGCAATAATATTTTGAAATTGCAATCGAATTATGGTTGGCAGCCCTGGTGTTTTATTATGTTGGGTTCGCTGTGGGGTGACAGTGAAAGCCTGATTGATGAAAGGACGCGCGTCAAACACTTTTCCTTTAGCAATAATCAATAACTGGTCAACTGAACGCGTTGCAATTAATGATAAGTCTCGGGTTTTATCTAATCTGAATTTTGGGAATTCTGCGCGTTTGAATCTACTGTCTTTATCAATTATCAAACTTCCAACAATATTCATCCCGCCACCAAAAACCTTAAGATTGGTAATTTTTCGGGTGTCTTTTTGAACTGTAAAATCAAAAGTGGCTTTGGTTTTTTTACCGGCCGGATTTACCCAGTTTATCTCTTCAAGAACCAGAATAGCTTTGGATAAATCTGCTTCAACGAAAGTCTTTTCAATTTCGTTTCCACGCAAAACCGATGTCATTTTCAAGCCAACACGACCACGCACAAATCGCGATAAATCAACCCCAAGCTCTTTTCGTTTGTTTTCTGTAACAGTGGTGGTAACAACCAGCTTTGCCTTGGGGTTTTTAGAAAGACCCAAGGGTTTGCTCCAAATAATGTTTGCTGGCAATCCAACCAGATTAGCCTTGCCTTTAGCGATAATTTGCTTTGCAGAAACATCAATATTGATCGTCCCCTTGGTAACATCGCCGCCGTTTAGAACGCCTATTATACTGGCATTCGTCCATTTGGCAGAAGCAGTTACCTTGACCTGACTTTCAACCATCTTCCTCGACAAAGGCATCTTTAAATTGATAATGACTTTTGCTTTACCACCAATTTTGTCGTTCGCAATTCCGCTTCCCTGAGCCAATTTAAGTGATTTGTTATTGGCAAATGTCAATAATGACTTCGCGGTACCGGCAATTTCGACCCTGACTGTTGTAGGGGTTACCAGTTTTGCAAGGTCTGCAGACTTCATCGTCGCGGACACCAGTTTTACGACCTGTTTTTTGCCAACAACAGCAGCGCCGCCCTTAAGCTTTAAAGTAAAATGATTGCCTGTAAGAAAACCTGTTCCGTTGGCCCCTTTCAGAATCGGCAAGTCTTCATAATACCGCGAATTCAAACCTGCGATGTTAAATTTAAAATCAACCATCTCATCGGGGATTGGTTGGTCATTGATAGCTGCTTTAATGGTTTTTGCCGGAATGGCAACTTTAAAGGCACCTGTTGTCATACGCCCGGAAATGACGTTGTCATGTATCCATTTTCGCGCGCCCTTGGCAACAACTGGTGGCCATAGCTTTTTGATTGTCGCGGCAGGCAGATCGCGAATTGTTCCACCCAGAAAAACACCGGCGGCCGAACCATCGCCAATAAAATAACCGCGAACACGAATCCCCGCGTTTCCAGACATTAAAACCAAATCATTGACCGTCAAGCGCGCAGTTTCCAGTGATGCAATACCATCAAATTTAACGGTATCAAATACAACGGGATTTTTCACGCTTCCCGTAGCATCAATTGCCACATTCTTGGAATTCAGCTTAATGGCAATATCTGTCATTTTACCCAGTTTATTGCGAATTGGTGATATACGCCCAACCAGTTCAGCTTGCGAGCCGCCAACAAAAATGGCTGAGTTTCCAATGACGATGTCACCTGTTTTGGGATCAAAATCCAAACGCACCAACCCCTCATCAATGATGATGGGTTGAGAAATATATTCAGGAAACCCGACGCGACCGGCAGCGGCTGACAACTCAGCGCTGGCTTTGGTCATTTTGCCCGTTTTGGTAAACTCTGCCTCAACATGACCCGATAAAGGCAATTGCACCTGGGCCAATTGAGACAGAGCAAATACATCTTTTGCAATTTCAGAAGGGACAAGGCCAAAAACCCGTGATGAGACTTTAAACTGTTCTGTTTTGTTGCGATACAAAGCGGTTAGCTCAATGCGCCAGGGGTTCTTTCGAGCCGCAATATCGGCATCTATAAACAAGGCAAATCCGTAAGGTGCACGACGAAAGACCAGATTTGCTTTTGGGGAGTGCCAAATTGCACCATTGGTCTGATCGTATAGGGTGATGCTCGTATCGGTAATACGTAAGGAATTTAGTTTGCTGATGCCTTGCAGGGATGGGTTTTTCCGGGCGCTCTTACCCGACAAAAGATCCAGCAAACTTGCCGCTTTTGTGGTGATGAATTCAACGCCAGTTGTATCAAAGCCCGTTTTATTAGTTGATTTTTTCGTTTCAGAAATGTGCGAGGTTTGTTTTTTTGGTAAAGTGCCAAAACCAAAACCGATATCGCCCTGTGCGGTACGTTGAATCAGAAGCTTGGCACCAATCAATTCAAGCGCGCGTGGCTCTATCCTTCCCAACAGCAAATCTTTGGTTTTAACATCAATGGCTGCACTTGGTGCCCGGGCGATTAACCTGCCTTGAGTGTTGGTAAAAGTGACATCTTTCAGGCGAAAACGTGGCTGGCCTGTTCTTGCATCACGCTCAACAACAACATCATTAATCTCAACATTTACATCGGGAAGGCTGGCATTAATCCGCTCTTGAACTGTGTTTTTTAAAAAAGCGAAAGAGACAGGGCCTTGCGACAGGCGATAAAGGAAAGCCCCGCCAATTGCGATCGTAACGAACAATAAAACCGTTACAAACAGCAAGGTATAATTTCGAATTTTTCTAGCCAAAAAAATCGCCCTTAGAAAGTCTTTTGCCGCGGGCGAGCAGATATCATAATCGGCCTGTCTACGCCGTTAAAAGTTTATTCTCGCCACGAATCTGATTATAGCTTTTTTTACAAACAGATGTGGCAAAATTTGGCCTAGATTTAAACAGAATGTGTCTGTAATTTATAAAAGTCGTCCATACACGGGAAAATAAGGAATAATAATGAACGAAGTTATCGCGGTCGGGCAAAAAGCCCCTGATTTTTCACTCGAAAGAGACGGTGGCGAAACGATTAGTCTGGCTGATTTTGCCGGTCGCAAACTGGTCATTTTCTTTTACCCTAAAGATAGCACCCCCGGTTGTACCAAAGAAGCCATTGCTTTTAGTCAGGCCAGGCAGGATTTTGCGGACGCAGATACCGATATTTTAGGCATGTCAGCCGACACTGTAAAACGCCATGATAATTTTGTGGCAAAAAACAATCTTACGGTGCCGCTGGCCTCTGATCCTGAGCTGGATACTTTAAAAGCCTATAGCGTGTGGGTGAAAAAATCGATGTATGGGCGCGAATATATGGGCATTGTCCGCACCACTGTGCTGATTGATCGTGATGGCACTATTGCGCAAATATGGCACAAGGTAAAAGTAAAAGACCATGTTCCCGCCGTTTTAGAAGCCGCCAAAGGCTTATAAGCTGTCAAATTCAGTGACAAATGTTGATTTCGTCGCTATAAATTCCATCTGATCAAAAAACCGTCACTTTTTGGTGAGATTTGAAAGTATCAGCACATATTTGGGCAAATGCTCAAATGAATTGCATATTTTAGGGCCAGTTGGCTTTTGAGGGACGTTAGCGGGCAAAATGCATAGGAAGTCTACCCAACAGAAGCAACTTGCTCCGCGCGGATTTTTCGGGCGCATTGCACATGCTTTTCGTGAACGACAAATCTATGTTCGCTCGCGTGGAGAGGTGCAGTTTGTTACTGTAAAACCTTATGTGCTTGTTATCGGCCTGTTTGTGGTATTGACGAGCTTTTTCTGGCTGGCGTTTGCTTCTATCAATGTTAGCTTTAAAGATGAGCTGATCGCGGTTAAAGAGCGTAATCTTTATCAAAGTAAAATTGACAATGAAGAGCGCGTCGCAGAACTGCGAAAAAAAATTGACCAATTGAACGCAAAGCTCCTGCTGGACCAAAAAGGGTATTTGCAGGAAGTCGACAAAGTTCACCGCGAATACAAAAAACTTGAGGAAAGACATAATAAGCTGAGTGGATTTTTCCGCCAGGGTTGGTTCCCGGTTAAGCCGGTAACACCGTCAGCACCAAATCAATATAGCGGGCCAACGAGTGCCCCCAAAAACG
>JALWJW010000166.1 GCA_026996935.1 Hyphomicrobiales bacterium | reverse complement strand
TTTGCCCAAAAAATCTATTTTCACAAACGTCAGGTTAAAGACATCAATTGGGAAGATTTTGCTACCCGTTTTGCCAAGCGACCATAGAAACCTTTTAAGGCCCTGACCTTAAGGCGCTTTGGCTGAGATCCTCAATGCATGAACACGGCCCTTCAATTCCTCAGCCAATACCTCATTAATCATACGATGACATTTTACCAAAGATTGGCCCGCAAACGCATCTGCCACTATTTTAATGGCATAATGTGATTCGCCTTCCTCATGCGTGCCCCCGTGACCGGCATGATGATGCGACTCATCAATCAGACTTAATTCAACCGGCGAAAACTTTTCTTTTAATTTCCGCTCCATTTCCATTCCAACTGGCCCTAATGTCATAAAAATACCCCTTTGTGAGTAGCTAACTATTTCGCTTGTTAAAAAGATAATAGACTATGTGGCAATCAGCACTGGTTTTGTCCAGCAATCTGTGGCAATTTATCTGGCCTCTAAACCTTTTAGGAATCATTTTCAGCAATGAAACTATCGTCCAAATATTTTGACTCTATACGGGTAAAACCCAGCGAAGACAGAACCCTGCGTGAAGAAACCCCGGTTTGCGAATGGCCAGATTGTGAAAATCCGGGCAAATACCCTGCACCAAAGGGGCGCGACACCGAGAACGAGTATCACTATTTTTGCTTACCGCACGTGCGTGAATACAACAAAGACTTCAATTATTTCAAAGGCATGAAAGATAAAGAGGTTAAAGACTTTGTTGCCAGCTCACGTACTGGCCACCGCCCAACATGGAAACTGGGTGATAATATAAGCAACAAAGCCAAAGCGGCACGCGGTAAAATAGAAGACCCGATCGATATATTGGGTGACAATGCCGGCGCACAACACGCCCGCCCGCGCCGTACCGTGCGAAATCAGGAACTCAAAAACCTGCACGAACTTGGGTTGGATGAAACAGCAACACCAGAAGATGTCAAAAAGCAGTATAAAATCCTGCTCAAACGCCTTCACCCCGATGCAAACCAGGGCAGCCGTGCCAATGAAGAAAAACTGGGCCGCGTCATTAAAGCCCAGGAATATCTTAAATCTTCAGGATTTATGCGGAAATCAGGATAAGCAAGGCCACACTGGTCATTGACAAAGAAGTACCCCTCATATTTGAGTATTACAGAACAAATATTGACTTCAAAACCAGCAATGGTGAACAGATAAGAAAGCAACGATAATGGATGCAATGACAAAAGATAATATTGCGCCTATGCCAGATACAACGATATCTGTGGCTCAAGTTTTTAAAATTGATAGCAACATGGAGGTGCCGGCATATTCCACGCCCAATGAATATGTCCCTGAAATCGATCCGGACTATGTTTTTGACCGCACAACAACACTGGCCATTCTTGCTGGCTTTGCCCATGACCGCCGCGTTATGGTTTCTGGTTATCACGGAACAGGCAAATCAACCCACATTGAACAAATTGCTGCCCGCCTTAACTGGCCATGTGTTCGAGTAAACCTCGACAGTCATATTTCCCGTATCGATCTGATTGGCAAGGATGCTATTATACTGGAAGACGGCAAACAGATCACCCAGTTTAAAGAAGGCATTTTACCTTGGGCGCTACAGAACAATGTAGCCCTGGTTTTTGATGAATATGATGCTGGCCGGCCCGATGTGATGTTTGTTATTCAACGTATTTTGGAAATTGGCGGCAAACTAACCTTGCTTGACCAAAACAAAGTAATCAAACCACACCCTGCTTTTCGCTTATTTGCCACTGCCAATACAGTTGGTCTTGGCGATACATCGGGCCTTTATCACGGCACCCAACAAATTAACCAGGGCCAAATGGACCGGTGGTCGATTGTCACAACGCTGAACTATTTGCCCCATGACAATGAAACAGAAATTGTTTTGTCTAAATGCAAATCATACGATACCAAACAGGGCCGTCAAACCTTGTCAAACATGGTACGCGTTGCAGATCTAACCCGTAACGCCTTCATCAATGGTGAATTATCAACAGTGATGAGTCCGCGAACAGTCATAACCTGGGCCCAAAACGCCGAAATTTTTGATGATGTGGCCTTTGCCTTCCGTTTGTCTTTCCTCAACAAATGCGATGAACTTGAACGCGGCCTGGTGGCTGAGTTTTATCAACGCTGCTTTGATGAAGAACTTGAAGAATCTACCACCAATGTAAAAATCGCTTAAATATTAAGCTGACACAGCCTCATCGAGACACTTATGTCATCTGCAAAACAAGGACCAATAGAAGAATTTCGCCAGGCGCTCGCATTCACCATGCGAACAATTGCCTGCGAGCCTGACCTTGAAGTCTCATTTAGCGCTGATAAGGCGGGCATGACCGATAAAAAAGTGCGTCTGCCACAAGTCACCCAGGAGTTGCCCAAAGATGAAGTTGCTATTGCCCGTGGCACCTCTGATGCTTTTGCTTTACGGTTGGCCAACCATGATGAAGCCTTGCACGCACGTTATTTGCCTCAGGGCCAATTAGCCAAAGCGATTTATGAAACCGTTGAGCAGGCTCGCGTTGAAGCCATTGGAGCCAATGCCATGCCGGGGATGGCTGGCAATCTGGCCGCCATGCTTGAACAACGCTTTATCGACAAAAAAACACCTGACGAACCCACGCGCAAAGAATCAGCCCTTGAAGATGCGCTGGCTCTATTGGTGCGCGAACGCTTGACCGGCACCCCACCACCACCGGCTGCAGAACCTTTAGTCGATGTCTGGCGCTCATGGATTGAAGAAAAAGCTAATAGTGAATTAGACACTCTTGCCGCTTCACTGCACGATCAGGAACAATTTGCCAAACTCTCGCGCCAGGTTATTGCCGCTTTGGATATGGCCGATGAACTGGGCGATGATCCAGACCCTGATCAGGATGATGATGGCGATGATTCTGACGGCGAAGATGGTGATCCACAAGCTGCCGATGATCAAAGCCAAACACAAGAATCAAACCCTGCAGAAGAATCAGATGAAGGCGAGAGTCAATCAGAATCTGGCATTGAGGAATCATTAGAGCTTGGTCAAACCGATATGTCTGAAGAAATGGACCCGGCCGAGACCCCTGACGGTAATGAACCATGGCGGCCCGAACTTCCCTTTGCCAGCATGTCCAACGATGATTTCTATCAGGTTTATTCAAACGCTTTCGATGAAACCATTGGCGCAGAAGAATTATGTGACCCTGAAGAACTCACCCGCCTGCGGGCCTATCTTGATAAACAACTCAATCAGTTGCAAGGCGTTATCGCACGTTTGGCCAACCGTTTACAACGCCGCCTTATGGCCCAGCAAAACCGCGCATGGGATTTTGATCTTGAAGAAGGGGTTTTAGATTCTGCCCGTTTAACTCGCGTTGTCACCGACCCCATGCAACCGCTATCTTTTAAGATGGAACAAGACACCACCTTCCGCGATACGGTCGTCACATTGCTGATCGACAATTCCGGCTCTATGCGCGGCCGCCCCATCAGCGTGGCTGCAACTTGCGCAGATGTATTAGCCCGAACTCTTGAGCGCTGCGGTGTAAAAGTGGAAATTCTTGGCTTTACCACCAAAGCATGGAAAGGTGGCGAATCTCGCGAAAAATGGCTGGCCGATGGAAAACCTGCGATGCCGGGTCGCCTCAACGATTTGCGCCACATCATCTACAAAGCCGCCGACACTCCTTGGCGACGGGCCAGAAAAAATCTCGGCCTTATGATGCGCGAAGGCTTATTAAAAGAAAATATCGACGGTGAAGCCCTAATCTGGGCGCACAACCGCTTGCTTGGCCGCCCCGAACAACGCCGCATTATGATGGTTATTTCTGATGGCGCACCTGTTGATGATTCAACTCTTTCAGTCAATACTGGCAATTACCTTGAACGTCATTTGCGTCAGGTTATCACCGACATCGAACAGCGCTCGCCTGTTGAACTTATAGCCATTGGTATTGGCCATGATGTCACGCGCTATTACCGCCGCGCTGTCACCATCATTGATGCTGAAGAATTAGGCGGTGCCATGACGGAAAAACTGGCCGAATTGTTCGAAGACCAGTCCAACATGCCAAGAGCAAGGCGAACCTCGAATTGATCGGTCTAAAAACCTTTTCTAAAGCCATACCTGCCACTTTTGGTATCGTCCTACCTATCATATTACCTGCCGCCCTCATAACGTCATCCATAGCTTTAACAACAAATCAGGCAATTGCCCGACAGATCCAGGTTTCCAGCAAAATAAATCGCCTTTCCACCTTCCGCCCCTGGCGCACAATCTATGGCAAATTACGATTTAAAGGCGGCATAAGTGTTGCAAGCAATGCCGAAGGTTTTGGTGGTCTGTCTGGCATCGTCTTATCAAAAGACGGTAGCAAATTCATCGCCATTAGCGATCGGGGCTGGTGGGTCAAAGGGACGTTAAAAACAGACCGGGCCCAAAATTTGTCCGGCATCAAAGATGTTTCGATTAAACGATTGAAAATATGGCGAAAATCCAGGCAAAATGACAATCACTGGCTCGACAGCGAAGCGCTGGCACCTTGGGATTCATCTGGCACCAATGGAAATTTATTAGTCGGATTTGAACGCCGCGAGCGGATTTTATTATATAAGAACCAATCAGGGT